>DGQJ01000343.1:1279-5087 GCA_002389705.1 Bacteroidales bacterium UBA4417 | reverse complement strand
TTTCTTCAGATCAGTAATATCGCGGCGCATATCGAAAAGCACTTTATAGAGCAATTCGCGCTCCGACATTTCGTTGCCTTTGTTCACATCCTTAAACAACACCGGCAAATCGCGGCGGGTGGTCTCGGGCAGGTATCGCTGCAGCGTGAGGGCCGAAATATAGCGATTGCGCTCAATGATTGAAATCTGCTCGGTAAAATTTTTGAGCTGCCGGATATTTCCGGTCCAGCGGTAATTCATTAGTATCTGTTTGGCATCCTCATCGAGCTCAAGTACCGGCATCCGGTATTTTTCGGCAAAGTCGGTGGCAAATTTGCGGAAAAGCAAAAGAATATCTTCCTTGCGTTCGCGCAAAGCGGGCACCGAAATAGGCACCGAATTCAAACGATAAAAGAGATCCTGCCTGAATTTACCATGATCAATGGCCAGGGGTACATCTACGTTGGTGGCTGCTACCACACGAACATCTGTTTTCTGGCTTTTGGATGAACCAACTTTGAAAAACTCGCCCGACTCCAGCACCCGGAGCAAACGCACCTGTGTCGATAAGGGCAATTCGGCAACTTCGTCGAGAAAAATAGTCCCCCCGTTGGCAACTTCAAAATAACCTTTGCGGGCTNNCGGGCACTCAGGTGGTGAATGATCTGTGGAAAAATTTCTTTCCCGACCCCGCTTTCACCGGTAATCAGAACACTTAAATCAGTAGGCGCCACCTGCCTGGCAATATCAATAGCGCGATCGAGCAAGGGTGAATTGCCGATTATCCCGAAACGTTGTTTTACTGAAATTATATCCATCATTAATCCTGCCTATGTGGCTTTTAACCTGCAAAGTTAACGTTATTCCGCGGAAATATTTTACCTGTTTAACTATTTTTGGCAGTATTGCTGACAAAATGGCAAAAACCATCCTAATGAGAGAAAAGAAGCCCTATCTTAAGATATTTCCCCGCCACATTCCTCAGCCGGCCTGACTTTCGTGTATCATGCCTAAAAGTTGGGGAGTAAGCAATTATACAGATGTATATAAAAGAATTATTTTGTAGGACTTATTATAGTTTTCTTTACTTTCTTTTGCCTTAATGCAAAAGAAAGTAACAAAGAAAAAATCAAGGCTTGATATAAATNNAAGCTGGTGTTTTGCTACGCACATGCCCACGCTGTTTACCTTCAGCTACAGCTGTTTTAAAATTTATCTCAGGCCGGTCCATACACCCTGTAGCATAAGGTAATGAGCCAAATCCCTTTTTCCCAATGTTTCCATAAGTATAGTCTTTNNCTTTCTTCGCAGGGACCGGCATTAGAAAAATATGTTAGCGGTTCTTGACGGAGGTATGTGTGCAGGTAAGTGCGTAGCAATACACAGCAACAATAAATGCTTGGATTTGCTGATATCTTTCATGCCTTGTATTGCGAGAATATACCTCCGGCATAGAAACGCAACATATTTTTATTAAGCCTTGATTTTTTGGTCCTTTTTTATCAAGAAAAAAGGACGAAAAAAATATAAAACCAGTAGCTGACTACAAAAATACTTCAAAACAGGGAATCAACATTTTGATCCATACTCCGCAACTTTTGAACCTGATCCGTTTTCGTTACTGCATAATTCCATAAAAAAAAACCGGGACAAGCCCGGTTTAGAAATGAAAGCAGGTTCCATAATTTTATTTCCTGATCACAGCGCCCAGTTCTTTTTCGAACACTTCGGCCAGGCGTTTCATCAGTTTTTCAATATCATTATCGGTGAGTGTTTTCTGGTCGTCCTGCAAGGTAAAACTAACCGCGTACGATTTTTTACCGGCTTCAATCTTTTCACCTTCATAAACATCGAAAAGATTAACTGAACGCAGTATTCCTTTCCCGTTGCGGTTTGCCAGGGCTTCGATATCAGAGAATTTAACCGCTTTATCGAGCAACAGGGCCAGGTCGCGGCGCACTTCGGGGAATCGTGATATTTCGCTGAATTTCACGCTGTCCGGTTTCACCTCGCGAAGTAAGGTAGTCCAATCCAATTCAGCATAAAATACATCCTGTTTTATATCGAACTGTTTCAGCACTGCCTGGCTCAGGCGACCAATACTGAGCAATGGTTTCGTGTTGATGCTCAACGCCTCGCCTTCGGCAAACAAACGGCTATCGGCTTCGGCAGCCACAAGTTTTGAAATATTGATACCGGTTTTGCGTAGCGTAGCCAGCACCATCGATTTCAGAAAATGATAATCGGATTTCGCTGACACTTTGTACCAGGTTTCGCTTTGCTGATTGCCGGTAACAAAGAGTGATAGCTTTTTGCGCTCAGCATACTTGCGGGTTACATCATTGCTTTCGGCCTGGGCGGCGATGTAGTTGTACACATTGCCAAACTCGTAAAATTTCAGGTCGGGCATGCGCCGGTTGATGTTGTACGAAATACTCTCGAGGCCGCTGAACAAGAGCGTCTGACGCATTACTCCCAACTCGCTGCTTAAGGGGTTGAGGATTTTTACACAGGCATCAAAAGGAAAGACTTCCGATTTTTCGTAATAAGCCGAGCTGGTGAGCGAATTGGTGAGTATTTCGTTGAAACCGTTGCTGCTCAGAAAATCGGCCAGCTTTTGCTGCAGTTTCTCAGGGTCGGGTTTACGGCTGTACGAAAGTGAGGAATGTAGCGAGTCGCTGAGCTCAATATTGTTATACCCGTAAATGCGAAGAATTTCTTCAACCACATCGGCTTCGCGGGTCACATCCACCTTAAAAGGCGGGATGGAGAGTAGCAGGGTTTCACTGGTTTCTGACAATATGTTGATGGCAAGCGAGATAAGAATATTTTTTACCGTTTCTTTATCAATCTCTTTACCAATCAGCGTATTAATCCGTTTGAACGAAACTTCCACTTCGCGGTTTGCTACCGGCACCGGATACACATCAATAATTTCGGAGGAGATGGCTCCACCCGCAAGTTCTTTCATCAGCAATGCTGCACGCTTCAGGGCATATACTGTCATATTGGGATCGGCGCCACGCTCGAAACGGAACGAAGCATCTGTTTTCAGGTTATGCAGCTTTGAAGTCTTACGAACATGGGTGCCATCGAAATAAGCGCTTTCGAGGAATACCGAAGTTGTTTTTTCGCTCACGCCCGACTTAGCCCCGCCAAATACACCGGCAATACACATGGGTTCCACGGCATTGCAAATCATCAGGTCGTCGGCACCCAGGTTGCGCTCCACCTCGTCGAGGGTAACAAATCTGGTGCCGGCGGGTAATTTCTTCACCACTACCTTTTTGCCCGTAACATAATCGGCATCAAAAGCATGCAGCGGATGCCCGGTTTCCATGAGCACGTAATTGGTAATATCAACAATGTTGTTAATGGGTCTAAGCCCTACTGCCTTCAGCCTGTTGCGAAGCCATTCGGGCGATTCTTTCACCTGCAGCCCGGTAATAGTTATAGCGGTATACCGGGCACAAGCCTCAGGATTTTCGATGCTAACCGGTATGGTGAGCGTGGTGTTATCTATTTTAAAAGCATCAACGGATGGGATTGTTAATGATACCTTGCCGTGCTGTTTTTCGCGGTTATTAATGGCAGCCGCCAGGTCGCGGGCCACGCCGATATGCGATGTAGCATCAGCCCGGTTGGGCGTAATCGCTACCTCGAGCAGGGTATCTGTTTCAATTCCGAAGTAATCAGCTGCCGGCGATCCGATAACCGCATTTTCGTCGAGCACCATGATACCTGCATGCGAATCGCCCAGTCCGAGTTCATCTTCGGCACAAATCATCCCGTTGCTGGCTTCACCGCGTATTTTGCCTGCTTTTATGGC
>DGQJ01000343.1:0-1204 GCA_002389705.1 Bacteroidales bacterium UBA4417 | reverse complement strand
ACGGATTCGTAAGCTTCGATGGCTTCCACTTCGAGGCCGCAATCGGTAAGAATTCGGGCAATTTCTACGGGTGCCAGGCTGGTATTTACATACTCTTTCAGCCAATTGTAAGATATCTTCATTTTAAAATCTTTTCGGAGGTGCAAATTTAGGGATAATTTGTTTTGCGAAAGGCAATAAGTATAAGTACCATGGGAAAATGCCCGTGTTTTTATACCCGTGGTAACCAGGCCGGTGAAATAAGAGCAAAACTGCCCTGCTTATAAGCACATCCCCTCGTTAGAAAATCCGGCACCATTTACAGCCCGCAATACCAGGCATATATTACACAAACAAAACACATTTCGGTTGATCGATATAAATAAATAACTACTTTTGCCCTCCTTGTTTTTTATTTTCAACACACTCTCTATTGAAAAAATTTTTCCTCTCCTCGCTCGTCCTGGTTTCATTTGCACTTATACTGATCAGCTGGGGTGGCACCGGCCACAGTAAAATAAGCGAAGCTGCGGCACTTTCGTTCAACCAACAAATGAAAGACTTCCAGTCGTGGGTTTCGTTTCTTAAAGCCCATGCATCGGATGCCGATTATCGCAAAAGCGACGATTATACAGAAGGCCCGAAACATTATATTGATATTGACAGTTACAGCGATTTTATCAGCAAAGGAAGAATTCCGCAAACCCTGGATTCGGTAAACCAAAAATACGGCAGCACCTTTGTAATTGATAATGGTATTTTGCCCTGGGCTACAATTGCCAGTTTCGATTCGCTGCGCGAGTGCATGAAACGCCGCAATTTCGATAAAGCCAAAATATTTGCTGCTGACCTTGGGCATTACGTTGCCGACGGGCATATGCCACTGCATATAACCGTAAACTACAATGGCCAACTTACCAATCAAACCGGGTTGCATTCGCGTTACGAATCTACAATGATCAATAGTAAAATATCACAGATTGCTTATTCAGGAACTGATGCTACCGAAATCAGCAATGTAAATCAATATATTTTCGACTATCTCTATTTCAACAATAAATACTGCGATTCATTGTTGCTTGCTGATACTTACGCAAAATCGGTTTCAGGAGGAAGTTACAATACCGCTTACACCAATGCCCTGTGGACCAAAACCAGCGGATTTACGATTCCCCTGTTTCAGCGGGCCTCGCACGCGCTGGCTTCGCTGATTTATACGGCATGG
>DGQJ01000345.1 GCA_002389705.1 Bacteroidales bacterium UBA4417 | reverse complement strand
ATTGCGGATTGCGGATTGCGGGATGATGTTTTATGTTTGATAATCAAAACTATCAGACCACTTAGCACTGAGCACCAAGCACAAAATCCTAAATCCTTACAACCTATCTACCCGAGAATCCGGATAAAAGTCCTGAGTTCGCGGGCTTTGTCTTTAACCCCGCTATCGATGTAAGCCTGCATCAGGTCCCTGCACCAGCGCTGCAGCACTGTTTTATTATCGGCAGGCTCAAAGCAGGCGGAAATTACATCCATTTCAGCTTTTTCGAGGTACAGCATAATTTCCTTGCGGGTAAAAACCGCGCCACCGGCAAATGGATTTATATAAAATTTCACCTCGTTCTGCGGTTTGTAATCATTCTCAAATTCGGCAGGCAGATGCGTGAAACATGCTATAAAATTTCCGGTCAGGTCGACACCTTTTACCGGCATCGTTAACCGCTGGGCAATAATAATATATAAAATTCCGATAGCAACGGCATTCCCCCTTTTTGACTGCAGCAGGTTATTCAGAAAAAAATGTTCAGGGATATGGATATCCCCGATTTCGCCACCCAGTTTATGCGCTGTAAAAAGCACATGATTAAGCACTTTTATTTTTTCGAGGCTGGTCAGGTTGTCGTTTAGCTCAATCCATACACTGCGGGTTAGCTTATTTACCTGTTGCATCAGTTTTTCCTCGTCAAGGGTCGGATACTGGAAACGCGAAATAATCAGAAAACCCCGCAGCAGGTCTTTACCGCCGCCGGCCACCCAGGCCGACAGATCACTGTACAAACCATCGAACTGAATGCTGTGTACCAGCTCCTCAATCCGTTGCCTCGTCAGCTTGTCATTGGTATTAAACCATGCTTCCTCCAGCGGTTCAACAGCTGGCAGCCCCAACGTGAGTATTTCGTTGCTTACCTGCCGGAAAGCTTCCTGGTCAGGATCATCGAGCAAATGAATCAGCAGGTTAAGGTGTTCCATGGTAAAGTTAAAAGCACTTTTTGGTTTGCTTAAAATTACGGTGCTTCATAGTTAACTGATAACCGCAAGTCAATTAGTTTTCAACATAGGTAGGTTGAAATCGCAGCAGTTGTTTTTATAAGCCCGGAAGGGGGTCAAAAGGTATAACGGTATGCACAAAAAAAAACCTGCCGGCAGTGCCGACAGGTTTTCGATGCAATAAATTGATGATCAAAAATTTAAAGTCCAAACGAACCCAAGCTTATAAAGCACTACATCAACAATAAGCCCCAGCAGGAATAACATGCCAAAAACACGGTTGTAAATAAAGGCATGCGAAACCAGGTACAAAGGCCAGCCTTCGCCCGACGGGCCTTCAGGTTTTGAAGTCGGCCGGGGTTTCAGGAAGATTTTTGATGCCCAGATAAATTTAGGAATGGCGAACAGTACAATCAGCATGGCAGGACCCAGTCGGCCGGTAAGTACCAGCGCAATTATGAAACCATACTGTAAAAGCCAGAAACCTATGGTTGAAATCCTTGCAGCCTTCTGACCTATCACCACCGGAAGGGTGCGAACTCCTTTGGCTTTATCTTCAGGCAACTTATCGGTATGCTTTCCGAACAACACCGTGGTTGGGCCCAAAGCATATACCAGGCTCAGCAATACCACCCAGTTATCCCATTGCCCGCCTGATACCACGAAATAAGTTCCACCTACCATGAGCGGTCCCCAAACCAGGATCACGGAGGGTTCTCCCAACCCGAAATATTTCAGTGGCCATGTGTAGAATAACAGGAAGAAAAGACCAGCGCCCAACAACCAGAAAGCGCCAATACCGGTAACCACAACCAGGTAAACACCAATGGCCAGGGCAATACCAAGCGTGACAAAAAGGTAAGTGAGGAAGCCTTTCATGCTAAGCAGCCCGTGTTCCAGCGGCTGCGGTCCGTAAAGCGATCGGTAATAATTATCCTTATCAATCCCTTTGCGGTGATCCACCAGGTCGTTGAGCAGGTTGTTACTGGCATGTGCCATCACTATGCCTAACAGGCAGAGGATAAACAAATCCCACGAAAATGTTCCGGCCCGGTAAGCAAGCAATCCACCTATTGCAGCAGCGGTAGCCGTCATTATAAACACGGCTGCACGCGTAGCAATAAGCCATCGCGAAATTACATCGAGCGCATTCCACTCAGTTTTTGATATTTGTGGAATCACCCGCAGGGCCTTTAACCACATCGAAGTATTTACCATATTCTTTTGTATTTTTTAATTAAGTATTGTTTTACCTAAAAACAACTGCTGTTCAATAAAGGTTCAGCATAGGAACCTTAATTTTGGCAACTGTGCACAAATATCGGATCATGTTTAAAAGTTGTGTAGTTATACTGTTGCTTTTAGAAGAGTTATTTTGCAGGATTGATTTTAGTTTTCTTTACTTTCTTTTACCTCTCTTAAGAAACACTATGCTTGGAATAACTGAAAACCTAACTTAACAGCCTGACTACTAATGTATTTTATTCTTTCTCCACAACTTTTGAACCTGATCCGAAATATCAGTCGCAGCAATGATCAACATAATGATATGGATTAGCTTCCGGTAAATACCATTCTGCCCGACCTGAAATCAGGTCGGGCAGAAAAATTTTAATTAACAGAAGACAGTCGAAAATTTAAGGGCAGCCAGTTAAGATATTGATTAGCCCGAATTAGTTGCTCAGGAAACAGCGCTAATTGCTGATAACCAGTTTATGTATTCTGAAAACCTGGTTATCCTGCTTTAATCGCAGCAGGTAACAACCTGGTGTAATAACGGGCAATTTCTGTTCGATAACCTGCTGCCCTTTGCTGTCAGGCGTATAATCAGCTCTGTAAATTGTCTTCCCAAGCAGATCAATAATTTCAATTTCAAGCCTGTGCGCATCAGGCAAGGTAAGGGTAATATTTAACTGGTCTTTCAGCGGGTTTGGGAAAACAGAAATATGGGCTCCCTTGTTGTCCGAAATCAGTTCGCCTGTCGAAAGTGAAACATTTCCATCCATCCACTGAAGCCTGTTGCGCATCCAGGTTTTCAGGTAATCAACTTCCTCGGCATAGGTGGCTCCCACAAAATAGTTGGGCCAAACATATACACCCAGTATCGGCCAGCGGCTAAAATTGCGTGCAATGGCTTTATCGAGGTAACGTATTTGTTCGTCGATATCGTTCATCACCGAGTCGGTATTCATAGGCCCTGCCCGTAAGTCTTTCCAGCGTTTTGCAAATGCCTGCCGGTAATCCTCATCCTCCATAAGCCTTGCCCACCAATGCATTGGGTAACCTTCGTTGGAACCGTAATGCGGGTAAAGCCAGCCTTCGGTCGAAAGGTTCATGGCATAATAATCCACATTCCCATAACTCAGGTCGAAATCCCAGATGGGGCCTGCGTAGAGCTTACCCCCATCGGAGTCTTTTTTCTTATAAAAAAATGTGCTGTACCGGTATCCATCCACATTATTTGCAAATTCGTTGATCACCTGGAAATCGACAAACGAACTTATATCCATATATTTCCTGAAACCATTCACAGGATCTTTAAAGGATGCCCCATTCAGGGTGTTTTCGAGGGTAAGCAGGTAGTTTTGTATATATGATTTCTGTTGGGTAACAATCTCATCGTAATCGGGGTACACATAAGTAAATGTATAAGTCCGGGCATTATTATACCTGTTTGTAGGGTAAGTATTAAAATACTCGTTGGCACCGAGGCCCCAGGTTTTATCCACTTTCACGATGTAGCCACCCGTTAGGTTATCGCCCGAGATTTCATCGGGTTTCAGTTTGTTAATATCCACCCGGTCGGCACCCCGCTTAATTTTTTCAATCAGCATATAAACGCCGTTGTAGCTTCCGTTGAGGTACACTTCGCACCAGCGGAACCCGGGTTGCCAGTTTCCCATTTCCCTCCCAAGCTGGTAGGTGATTGCGTTGCGGAGCATGGTTTTATCCGAATATGGCGCCGAAAGTACCCAGTCTTCGTCGGCAGGCATACCCAGCATGCTAACGCTGGTATCAGCACCGGCACTCGTCCAAAGTTCCACCCCGTAGCCTTTTTTAGGAAATTGTTGCGACGACTGTCCACGTATTTCGATGCCAATGGGTCCTTCGTACCCGGTTGCATCATCAAGGTATCCGTTCATTTGCCCGGGGCCATTATCAATAACTTTAAGGCTGGCCGTAATTTTAGGTTCGTCAGGTATTTCCTTTCCAAACGTATTGATGATGATAAGTGGCAAATTTGTTTTTTCAGTCAAAGGGTCATTAAACCAGGCTGGAACAGGTCTGTAGGTTTGTCCGGCAGATTTCATCCCAACCGAAAAGTAAGCAATGGATGTAAGATCGGAAGATGTGGCACTTTTATTATGAACCTGCAGCGCAAGCGTATTAACCCCGTTGGTCAGATATTTCCTGAGGGTATCTTTATGAATGATAAACCGGTCGGGTATTCCTCCTGTATAAACCTGCGCCTCGTGGTCGACCAGCGCTGTTTGATTATATAAAGGCCTGGTACCAACGGTTCCAATATTGGCCCTTGCCAGTTCGTGGCCGTTCAGGTAGGCTACAAAGGCATCATCGTAGTCAACATGAAGTATAGCCCACGAGATATTGGAAGTATCGATGATTGTAAAATCGGTGCGCATATAAAGCGAGGTAACATTGCCAATAACCGTAGCATCATCATTATCGCCATAACCAATGCCACCGGGCCCTGCCGACCAGAAACGGGTCTCGAAACCAGGTTCAGGCCAGTTGGAAACAGGTTCTGAACTACCAGGCAGATACCACCAGGTATCCCCAGCCGCAACTACCATTTCCCAGTGATTTACGGATTGCGCATAGGCAGCTTGAATGCTGAAGAGCATTAAAAAAGAAACCAGCATGCACAATATCCCACATTTTTTTTGCATAATGCAATTACTTTATTCGAATTCTGAAATTAAGAAATACAAATGCCCGTTATAAAAACGGCCAGGTTTACCCTGGTCTCCCTTTTGCCTGGCATTTTGACTGAGCAAAGGTAGCAAGTCTGATGGAGTAACCACTGAAAATGAACGATATATTTATCAAATTCCTGAAAAATGTTGTTCACTTTGTCCCTGGCCCGTAATTTGTAGTTAAAATTTAAAAAACCGGCTTTGCATACAAACGCTCAATCACATTAATAACTGTAATACACCAACTATCGTATAAAAACAAAAAGATATTAATCCATGCAAGCATTGATTTACGGATAAAATGTACCCAATCGTTTTTCTATCTTTGCCTCGCATTAAAACCAATATAAATGAAAAACATTCTACCTCTTGTATGTATCATCGCCATTCTGTTAGCAGGATGTAACAGTTCTAAAAAACAACTCCAGAAAGGCAATTACGATATGGCCATAGCTAAAGCCGTAAAGCAACTTCGTAAAGATCCGGCCGATGTTAAGCAAATTGAGATCCTCGAACGCTCGTATAAAGTTGCCAACGATCAGGATCTGGAAAGAATAAGGCTATTAAAAACGGAAGGCCGGGCCAATCGCTGGGACGATATTTATCTGGCATATAAATCGTTAAACGACAGACAATCGCTGGTTAAAACAGTTATGCCATTGGACAAGAACGGACAGATGATTGATTTTTCGTATGTTGATTACATAGCCGAAATGGTAACAGCAAAAAAGAAAGCCGCCGATTTTTATTTTGCACATGGCAACGAACTGATGAAAAACGACACGAAGGAATCGTACCGACAGGCTTATTATGAATTCGTAAGGGCAAAAGAATATGTAGGCGACTATGAAGGAATTGACAGAAAAATTGACGATTCAAAACTCCTGGGCATGAGCCGGGTATTGGTTTCGATCCAGAACAGTTCGATGATTAAATTCCCGAAAGAATTTGAACAGGACCTGCTGGCACTGGATTTACCCAGGCTAAACTCCGAGTGGGTTGAATACCACACTTACAGGCTGAACAAAAACACGAAATACGATTATTACGTAGATGTAAATGTTAAAAACATTGCCGTAAGCCCCGACCAAACCATGCAAAAGGATACTGTTATTAAAAAACAGGTTGAAGATGGATTTGAATATATGCTCGACAGGAAAGGAAATGTGATGAAAGACACACTCGGGAATGACATTAAAATCAAAAAATATAAAACACTTCAATGCGCAATGATCGACACCTGGCAGCGTAAAGCTTGCCAGATTACCGGCGATATTGAAGTGGTGCAGGCATATCCTGAGAAAGTGCTTAAAAAAGATCCGATTGGGGCTCAGGCTGCATTCGAACATGTTTCGTCGCGTGCACTGGGCGATACACAGGCGCTTGATGCACGGCAGCTGGAAAAAACAAAATCGAACCCGGTACCTTTCCCAACCGATATCGATATGGTGGTGCGCTGCTCCGAATCGCTCAAAGCTGCCATCAGGGGAGCCATTCAGAATAACAGGAGCTATATTTATTAACGATTTCCCGGGTTGTGAACCAACCGGAGAGTATACCTCAAAAAAAAAATCACTGCATTTCTGCAGTGATTTTTTTTGTTTATCAAAGGGCTGAAAGCTATTGCTCTCGCGAGGCATCTACATTTCAGTGAGCCTGGTTAAAACAAGTTTCACCAATCTCTCGATATCGCTGTGATAGTCTTTTGCATAGGTTTTATTAACCCGGTTTGCAACTATTGAGCACACTGTGAGGGTTTCGTGGCCCAGCATTTTACCCAGGCCATACAAAGCAGAAGTTTCCATTTCGAAATTGGCAATGCGCTTGCCCTGGTATTCAAAACTTTCGATGAGGTGGTTCAGTTCGGGGAATGCAAGTTTCAGCCTGAGTTCACGTCCTTGTGGACCGTAAAATCCCGGCGCTGTAAGCGTAAGTCCATGTACAAGGTCCTTCCCCACCTTTTCCATCAAGCCCGCCGAACAGGGTACTGCATAAATCCCGGGAAGGTTCGAATCCCATTTTACATGTTTTACAAATGCCTCGGCCAACCCGGTATCCATTACGCTTTTCCCTTTTTCGTAAAAGTACAGCAAGCCATCCATTCCCATACCGTAGGTTGAAGCCACAAAATCGCCGGGCTGTATATCAGCCTGAAGCGCTCCTGCTGTTCCCAGCCTGATAATATTCAGTTTGGTGTGCTTTTCGCGGGGTTCGCGTGTATGCAGGTTAATATTTACAGCTGCATCGAGTTCATTAAT
>DGQJ01000039.1 GCA_002389705.1 Bacteroidales bacterium UBA4417 | reverse complement strand
AATTGCCTACCTGCAGGAATCCATCAAAGAAAAAGACCGCATCATCCAGGAAAAAACCAGCGAACTGAACAATTACTACCGCGATAAAAGCAATTCGCTGCGCATTGTCGACTCGCTGTCGCGAACACTCAACGCCAAGGAACTTGAATTTGTAAAGGTAAATGAACGGCTGAAAATTATTGAAGGCCAGTATAATGAGTTGGTAGCGCAACGTACAGCTGCCCAGAATAAGAAAAAGAAAGTCCGTTTTGTGCAGGGTGTTGGTTTGAAAAATTATCGTACCCCCGATTACCAGCTGGCTCCGCAAAGTGCATCTTCAACCGCTACTTATGTAATTACCAACAAAAACTCTGGTAGTTTTGAGTTTGATTATATCACCGGGGTGAGTCTTTCGCTCTACGATTTATCAAAGCCCGAGGGTAAATATACTTACGATGCCGGTATATTTTTCGGATTCGGAGGTACAAACCTGTTTAAAAACTTTTATGTGTCGCCCAGTTTTAAGGCATTCGATTTTTTCCATTTTATGCTGGGGTTGAATGTTGCCGAGTACCAGCAACTTCAAAGTGGTTTTAATGAAGGCGATGCGCTACCGCCGGGTATGAGTATCCCAACGGTGAAGGAGTGGAAGGCAAATGTCTTTTTCGGGATGACGATCGACTTTGAACTCCTGTCGAATATCCCCAAAAAGATATAACTGATCAGAAGGCCTGTATTCGGGGCAGATGAAATTCATCAACTTCCGGCGCCGTTTCACGGCATAGCATCATCATGAATTCTATTTTTAATTGAAGCTTCGTAACCAATTGAAATTGGCATTATCTTTGCACCCCTTAATAAACAATCAGGGGCTGACCGGTTTTGACAGCAAGGACAGTGGGATTGTAAGCATGCCGGGACTTTGAGTGGATGGCCCGTAAAAACCAAATGCTCGCGCCAATTAAATGGCAACAATTACGATTACGCATTAGCCGCTTAATCACGAGTATTAACCTGCTAATTGTCCTCCGGGAAGCCCAGCCATCCGGCGTCCCGCTCAAGGGCATCGAAAAGGGAAGGATAAGGTTGCCGGAGTCCTGACGGCAGCTCGAAAATCAAAAGGAATAAGGTAAGTGTTGGGTGGCTTTTTGCCGGCACTTCCCCGACAATGAACTAAAAGCTAAGCATGTAGAAAGCGGTTTTGCTGCTTGTTTGGACCCGGGTTCGACTCCCGGCAGCTCCACAAATTAAAAAGCCTGTAAGTTAATAACTTACAGGCTTTTTTGTTTTTAAAATAGTAAATATATCATACAGAATCAGGGACTTTTGAATAAATTATTGGCCCGCAAGTATGCCTGCCAGGATTCTGATCCCGGTTACCGGGCTGCTTGTTCTTCGTTTATTTTTGCCAGGATCAGGTTTTTCATACGCAATACCTGGCTTTTCCTGAATCCATGCGCCCTGATATTTCCTTCGCCGGTTGTGCTTATTACGATGGAAGAATAACCAATAAAAGGACAGGTGATATCCACCGACGAGATGCGCGTATATGGCACCGTAGTTTCATTGCCGCTGAATAGGCCCGGAATTTTCAATGTTACACCATGCTGGTCGATAACAATCTCAGCAGGAAAAACTTTATTCCCTGCCGTTAGCCGTGATGCGATAAATGTTTCCATAATTTTTTTAATAAATCCTTACAGCAATTAGTTCCGGTAACTCATATCAAAGGTAAACATTGTTTGGCAAGTATCAAAGCTCGGCGACTGCAAATAATTCTGAAATTTGATCCTCTTCTTCACCTGATTTTTACCCAACCTGTTGCACATATTTGGTGAATTGAATCAGTATCTAAATTTATAAAAACAGATAGTGAACCAATTCATGGTTTGTTCGTTTAATATTTGAAAAAATTACTTAAACATTTATAATGAGCACTGTTGATACAAAACCGAACGTAAAATTCAAATCAGTTACAATAACATCGAATACCGAGATATCTCCCAATGTTTTTTTGTTGTCGTTTAAACGCGATTTTGATTTCAGGGCAGGGCAGGTGCTTGGTCTGGCTATGTCGCCTACCGATGATGCCCGGCTTTACAGTATTGCAAGCGGCGAAAGAGATGCCCATATCGATATTCTTTACAACATAAAACCCGGGGGCAAGCTTACGCCCAGCCTGGCAGAACTTAAACCTTCCGATACCCTCTGGATTACAGTTCCTTTTGGTTCGTACGCTGGCGGAATGGAACCGGCTTACTGGATTGCAGCCGGTACAGGCATTGCGCCATTTTACAGCATGTATCGCTCCGGCATGGGTGGCAATAAAACCTTCATTCACGGGTCGAGAACTTTGGATGCTTTTTATTTCAGCGATAAACTTGAGGCTGATTTTGGCTCACGGTATATTCGTTGTTGCTCCCAGCAGCAAGGCGAAGGGATTTATCATGGCCGTGTAACTAATTATCTTGAGGAAATGAATAACCTTCCGATGGATCAAAAGTATTATCTTTGCGGCAGTGCCGAAATGGTTGTTGAATGTAGGGAGATTTTACTAGGTAAAGGAATCGCATTCAGCAATATAGTAGCCGAAATCTACTTTTAAAGTTCAATGCCTGTAACTGACATCATAGCCCCTAAAGAACTTCTGCTGGGCAAAACCCTTTCAGATCTGAAATTGGTAGCCGAAGAGCTAAACCTTCCCGGTTTTGTTGCCACTCAGCTTGCCAACTGGCTGTATAAAACAAATATTCAGTCGTTCGATGAAATGACGAATATTTCCAGGAAAGTGCGCACCTTACTTGCCGACCATTACGATCTGGGCGTTGTTGCTCCTGTAAAAGTTCAGGAATCGGCCGACGGAACCAAAAAATACCTTTTCCCGGTCAGCAGTCATAAGTTTATCGAAACGGCATTTATTCCCGACGAAAAGCGGAATACGCTTTGTGTTTCGTCGCAGGTTGGCTGTAAAATGGGCTGTCTTTTTTGTGCCACTGGCAGGCAGGGTTTCCAGGCACAGCTTTCGGCCGGGCAAATCCTGAACCAGTTACGCAGCCTTCCCGAAAGGGATTCGATAACAAACATTGTGTTTATGGGCATGGGTGAGCCTTTCGATAATGCGGAGCAGGTAATGAAAGCCCAGGAAATACTCACAGCCGCTTATGGTTTTGAGCTGAGCGCACGCAAAGTAACCGTGTCGACGATTGGTATTGTGCCTGCCATGGAAATTTTTCTTCGCGAAAGCAAATGCAACCTGGCAGTAAGCCTGCATTCCCCATTCGACGATGAGCGCCGGCGACTGATGCCCATTCAGCATGTATACCCGATAAAAGAAGTGGTTGAAAGCATTAACCGGTCTGATCCGGGTAAATACAGGCGCATTTCTATTGAGTATATCGTTTTCGGAGGTTTAAACGATACACCGAAGCATGTGAAAGAACTGGCAAGACTATTGAATAAAACACGTTGCAGGATCAACCTGATACGTTTTCACCCGGTCCCCAACGTGCCTTTACCTCCCACTGACGAAGCCAGGTTAATGGAATTTCAGCGGGGTTTGATTGATAAAGGAATTGTTACTACCATAAGGGCTTCACGCGGGCTCGATATTGATGCGGCATGCGGTTTATTATCTACAAAAGCCCTCGTGCAACGCGAAAACACAGATTTTTAGCTTCGGATGTATTTCATACTGAAATACTTGTTACTTTTGTCCTACTAAATAACAGTTCTGCCTGATGATCGTTAACCGCACGATATTATTAGTCGAAGACTCTGATTCTGATCGTCTTCTGTTTTCAAAATATTTAAAACAAATGGGCTATGAATGTATGTGCATGGACTGTGCAGACAAATTACTGGCCCGGATAGGTGGTATTGAACCAAGTGTTATTTTGATGGATATTGAGATGCCGGGTATAAATGGGCTCGAAGCTGCTGCCTTAGTGAGGAAACAACAGGAAACCAGCGGTAAACAACATGTCATTATTGCCCTTACAGCGCATAACGATGATAATATTATGAGCATTGTTGCCAATGCCGGATTCGACGATTACTTGCAAAAACCCATCACCAGGCGCGATCTGAAAATAAAACTTTCGCGATACCTGAAAGGTGATTCGGAAAGTGCAAATCCTGAAACCATGTGTAAAAACGGTACTGATAAGCCAAACGGCAAATTGTATTCACTCGAAATGTTCGAAGCCGACGATCCCGAATTTGTTCGTTCCATTGTCGAAATGTTTGTTACTAATACACCCGGAACAATAGAAAATATCCGTAAAGCTTTCGATGCAAAAGAAATGGAAACCGTACGGCAGCAGGCGCATAAACTAAAACCACACTTTTCGTTTTTTGGTGCAGCACATCTTCAGCAAACATTCCAGATGATCGAAGACCTGTCGAAGGATAATAACAATGATCAGAAACTGAATGAATTGATTGAGTGTGCCAACAGGAATATAGCCCTGATGGTCGATCAAATGAGAGTTGACCTGCTTTCATAATTCCGGCGCCCAGGTGAAATAATGCCTGTTAATCATGGTTTCGGTTTATCCCGGCATCCGGTTTATTTTAAAATGCTGCTGACCTTTTAAATTTAAATGAATCCTTCTTTTGTGCCGGTCGCAGTGCAGCCCTTGTTTTCCCTGTCCGTAATTACTGTCGCTGGATGGAAGTTTCCGTTTTTCCCCTAATAAACCTGATTCAACACAATACGCCTATTTTTTAATGAAAGACCTCACCGAAGGAAACAGCGGAAGCCTTATTTTTAAGTTTGCCATACCCATGCTTATTGGCAATGTGTTTCAGCAAATGTATAATATTGTCGACAGTATTGTGGTTGGCCGTTATATCGGTAAACAGGCCCTTGCCGCAGTAGGCGCGTCGTTTCCGCTCATTTTTATGCTTATTTCATTTGTGGTAGGGGTTGCCATGGGTACCACCATAATTGTATCGCAGTATTTTGGGGCCAGGGATATGAAAATGGTGAAGCGATCCATCGAAACCATGTATATTTTCCTGTTTTTTGCATCTATACTTGTAACGGTGGTAGGGATTTCGCTGAGCGGCCCTATTTTCAGGCTGATCCGCTTGCCCGAGGATGTAATTCCGCAGGCGGTAACCTACTTTAATGTGTACCTCACCGGTACAGTATTCTTCTTCGGTTTCAACGGGATAAGTTCGGTGCTCCGTGGTTTAGGCGATTCAAAAACCCCGTTGTACTTCCTGGTTATCTCAACTGTAATGAACATCATCCTTGTGTGGCTGTTCGTTGCGGTTTTTAAATGGGGCGTTGCAGGTTCGGCGTGGGCGACTGTAATAGCGCAGGCAGGCGCTTTTTTCACCGGGGTAATTTACCTGAACCGGACGCACGAAATTGTGAAATTAAACAGCCTGAAACTGGTATTCGACCGGGCAATATTCAGGAAAAGCCTGATGATCGGGCTCCCAACCGGGCTGCAGCAGACCTTTGTGTCGTTGGGGATGCTTGCCGTTACGCGCATTGTGAACGGGTTTGGTACCGATGTAATTGCAGCCTATAGCGCTGCCGGTAGGCTCGATTCACTGGCCGGAATGCCAGCCATGAATTTTGGTGCCGCTTTGTCGACTTTTGTCGGTCAAAATATGGGAGCCAATAAACCTGAGCGTGTAAAACAGGGATTGAGATCTACATTTATGATGTCGGGGGCACTCGCCCTTTTTACCAGCCTGATAGTAATTATTTTCAGGCATCAGCTGATGCACCTGTTTACTGACGATGTTGCCGTAATTTCTATCGGGGCTGAATACCTGGTGATAGTAAGTTCGTTTTATATTTTCTTTTCAACCATGTTTGTAATTGGAGGCGTAATGCGTGGCGCTGGCGATACTTTAATTCCCATGTTCATTACCCTTTTCGCGTTATGGGTCATTCGGATTCCGGCAGCCTGGATAATGTCGCGGTATTTTGGTGTTGATGGCATCTGGTGGTCGATACCGGTGGCTTGGTTTATCGGGATGTCACTATCGTACCTCTACTACCTGAAAGGCAACTGGAAAACAAAAGTTGTTGTAAAACAGCGGATGAAAATCCCGGATGAGATAGTAGTAGAATAAATGATGAATAACCTTTTGAATGTGAGGGCGATTGTTAGCTGCTAAAAACTGCTGAATTCAATTACAACACCGACATCCCACATCCNNCCCAAAACTTTTCCTTCTGGCCTTAAAAAGTATAGCTCACCCCGCCCAGCACATTAATGCCGTACGAGCGGTAATTATTCCAGCGATAATATTTGCTGTTGGTCAGGTTGTTAAAATTAAGCCATGCCGATAAAGCTTTAGTGAAGCGGTACTCAAGTCCCAGGTTTATATCTGCCCAGCCTTTAAGCTTTTGCGATTCGAAAATATACGGTTGTGGTCCTATTCCGTCTATCAATGGATCCGCAACCGGAACTGCAGCCCAAACGGGTCCGGTTACAACAGCCTTCATGGTAACGGCTATTTTGCTTTGCATATCGTACCTGCCGTTAAATTCGAATTCGTACGAGGGTTTATACCAGGCGTGCTCCTGGTTGGTTTTGTAATGTGAGTAGGTTCCGTTCAGTGCCAGGCGCAACCGTGCTGTTTTAATAAACTCCACTTCGCCTTTTATTTTAACGGTACTCATGTGATCATACACCAACGTGAATGTATTAAGCAGGTAGGAGCTGGTATCGGTGATAAAAAACGGGTAGTTGTCGTAGGTATTGCTGGCAATGCTTCCGTTAAAATTAACACTGCTGGTAATGTTGCTCAGGAAACCTCCGTAAATATTGAACTTGTTGTACACAAAATCCCAGGGCATTACGGGGCTAATAAACAGGTTTTGTTGTGTGGTGTTCTGCAGCGAGGTACGTTCCATTCCGCCGCTTATACCTGCGAATAGTTTCAGCGCATCCGGAATCAGTTCCAGTTTCGCCTCGGCAACGGGGTAAATATGCCCTTTTGTGGTTAAGGTGTCTGATGCTACATATAGCCTGAAACCGGCCATAAAACTGTATTCGTTGTATTCGGCCTTAATGAATGGGTTTATCAGCAATATGCTGCTGTTGGTGGAGCCCATGGCATTGTGCTGGTTCAGGAAGTTGTAACTCGCAGTGATGCC
>DGQJ01000119.1:4666-5761 GCA_002389705.1 Bacteroidales bacterium UBA4417 | reverse complement strand
CATTCCCACGGCAGAAGCGCTTACACATGCAGCCGAGCTGCGCGACGAGGCCTACGATAATTTATTTTACCTCAACAGGCTGGTGCGCAACCTTTTCTGGATGCTCTCCACCCTGCTGTTCCTCACCATTTCAGGCATAGTGATTTACTTTATCGGGATTATCGGGGAAATGGGCAAAAACTATGTGAACGAGCTCAGTTTAACCGGTTACCTGGTGGGTGTATTGCTCTTCGGACTGCTGGGTGCGCTTACCAGCGCCATTGTCTCCACACGGCAGCTTACGGATTCGCCCCGCATCAGCGAACTTGGGAGCAGCCAGGTAATAACCATGAGCAAAATCTTTATCGGGGCAGGGTTTTCCGTTTTTATCTTCCTGTTACTGAAGTCGTCGCTCGCACAGCATATCGATATTTTTTCGTTTAACATTTCGCAGCCCCTCGATTATTTTGCCATTGCTTTTGCATCGGGATTTACTGAACGCTTTGCACAAAAAGCCATAAACCTGCTGCTGGGAAAAGAAAAACCAGCGGAAAAGAAAAAGGAAAACGGCTGATTTCCCGAAAAGCCTGAGAAACTATCTCATTTTGTTAATCCAATATGCTTTGTAATGAAAAGGTCGGAAGACCGAAGTCGGAAGACCGAAGACCGGAAACCGAAAGAGGAAGTCAAAAGCTGATAGGAGATAGGTAAAAACTCAATCGCCCTTATCCCACTCGCTTCTCGCATTGGCGCCCTCACACCTTCTAAATCAATTATGATACAATTGCAGACAGTTTCTGAATTAAAATTTGAGGATATCCCACTTTGGTTTATAGGTAAAACTTGTATTCAGTATGCAACACATTCAGTTGATAAGTGAGGATATGGCAGTGCAGGTGCAGGCCGGCTCGCATTTAATTATCTGTTTGCATGTAAATTAAAAGTTTTACCTTCGCAGCCCAAAAAGTTAAAAACAATTTTTATGAAAGACATCAGCTACGCTTTAGGCTTAAGCATTGCGAGCAACTTAAAAAATTCAGGTGTCGAAGCGCTTGATATCGAGCATTTCACCCAGGGCCTGAATGCAATTATAAACAACGAGGAAATCAGGATGTC
>DGQJ01000119.1:1209-4635 GCA_002389705.1 Bacteroidales bacterium UBA4417 | reverse complement strand
GGACCGAAACCCACTGCAAAAAACCAGGTGAAAGTACATTACACCGGCACGCTGATCGACGGCACTGTATTCGACAGCTCGGTAAGCCGTGGCGAGCCCGCTACTTTTGGCGTTACCCAGGTTATTTCGGGATGGGTTGAAGGATTACAACTGATGTCGAAAGGCGCCAAATACAAATTCTTTATTCCTTCGAACCTGGCTTACGGACCTCAGGGTGCCGGCAAAGCGATAGGACCGAATGCAACACTTATTTTTGAGGTCGAATTGCTGGATATTTTCTAAAATGCGTTAATGCCGTATAGACAATACGGGATTTGAAAACCATTTTCCATTCACCGAAAGCCTGCCTGTACTACAAGGCAGGCTTTTAGTTTTCGGTGATGCCTGGTTTAAATCCTGGGGTTAATAATCCAGGGGGGCGAAAAAGGAATCAATTGCCCGAACCCTAAACTCTTGCTTTTCACTATCTTTGGATATCAATAAAAAGCAGTTATGAAAATTCCGGGCTTTATCGAAGATTTTATATCCTTACTATATCCGAGAGTATGCGCAGCCTGTGGCAACTCGCTGTTTAAACACGAAGAAATTATTTGCACTTACTGCCTGTATCACCTGCCCAAAACCAATTACCACCTGATGACAGACAGCCCGCTGGATAAGGTTTTCTGGGGAAGGGCACAACTGGCTAATACCGCGGCTTTGTACACGTTTCAGAAAAAAAGCAAGGTGCAGCACCTCATCCACCAGTTGAAATACAAAGGACGTATGGATGTAGGCATACACCTGGGCAAAATACTGGGTGCCGACCTGGCCAAAGCCGAAGCTTTTAAAGACGTTACCAAAGTTATACCTGTTCCGCTACATCCCGAAAAACTACGGAAACGGGGGTATAACCAGAGCGAGCAATTTGCCATTGGCCTGGCCAGGGCCATGAATATTGAAATGGATGCAACCTCATTTATACGGACCGTCGACACATCCACACAAACCCGGAAATCGCGGTTTGCACGCTGGGAAAACGTGAAGGAAATTTTTAAGGTCACCAACCCCGAAGCCATAGCCCGGCAGCATATACTGCTGGTTGATGACGTGATAACCACCGGAGCCACACTTGAGTCGGCGGCACACATTTTGCTGGATATTGAGGGAGTTAAACTGAGCGTAGCATGTATAGGGTATGCCCGGGAATAGCACTCCAGGTTAGCGTGCTTTTGAAAAAGCTGGGAAATCGGTGTTAAATCGACAACCTGAAGATTTGTTATTAAAAAGTCTGCTAATTTTACGTACTTTTCATTGAACGAAACCAACCAACGACACCGTAAATCCAAAAAAATGATTAAAAATCACATCCGAATTCCAGTCCTTATATTCATCCAGATGATCATTTCATTTTCCACTTTTGCCCAAACCTCAGTAATATCCCTGGAACTAAACAAAAACTGGGAATTCCGCCAAACCGGAACCACAGCCTGGATGCCAGCCTCTGTGCCCGTTACTGTGCATACCGACCTGATGGCAAACAAAAAAATAGAAGANNACACCCGAAATGGCGCAGAAACAGAACATGGTTCTCGAATTCGAGGGGCTTGATACGTATGCCGATGTGTTTGTGAACGATCAGCCAGTACTCAGTGCCGATAATATGTTCCGTACCTGGACCGCTGATGTGAAAAAATACCTGAAACCAGGCCAGAACCAACTGCGTATTCTCTTCAAATCGCCTATTGTTATTGGTTTGCAGAAACAGGAAGACTTCGGTTTTGGTCTGCCGGCCGGCAACGACCAATCCATAACCGGCGGGGTAGGCACCAATGTTTTAAGCGTATTTACGCGCAAGGCAGGCTATCACTTTGGCTGGGACTGGGGCCCGCGGCTGGTAACTTCGGGCATCTGGCGCAAGGTGATGCTGAAAGCCTGGGATAATCAGAAAATTGAAAACATCCACATTGTTCAGAAATCAATTGCAGCCAAATCGGCACTTTTAAAAGCTGAAATCGAAATTACTTCCACACAGGCCGGTAAACAGCCGGTAAGTATCCATGTAAACGATTTTCCCGCTGCAAGCCAGGAAATGGAACTGCAAAAAGGAACACATATTTATTCCGTCGATTTTGAAATAAAAAACCCCAAACTCTGGTGGCCCAACGGCTTAGGTGAACAATACCTGTACACGATAACCGCCGTTTCGGGCAATGCACCCGCTGTGGCCGACAGCAAATCGGTTAAAACCGGTTTACGGACC
The DNA here is from genome assembly GCA_002389705.1 of Bacteroidales bacterium UBA4417. GTDB lineage: Bacteria > Bacteroidota > Bacteroidia > Bacteroidales > UBA4417 > UBA4417. Next base: position 2,393 of record DGQJ01000119.1, on the reverse strand, counting down.
ATTAAACTTATCCGAACACCCGATGCCGATGGCAATGGCGAAAGCTTTTATTTTGAAGTAAATGGCAGGCCTGTATTTATGAAAGGCGCCAACTACATACCCAACGATGTTTTCCTGCCCAGGGTAACGCCCGACACCTATGAGTTCATCGTGAAAACGGCCGCGCGAAGTAATATGAACATGCTGCGCGTATGGGGCGGCGGTATTTACGAAAACGATCTGTTCTACGACCTTTGCGATAAATACGGCATACTGGTTTGGCAGGATTTTATGTTTGCATGCAGCATGTACCCCGGCGATCAGGCTTTCCTGGATAACGTGAAAAACGAAGCCCTGGATAATGTGAAACGCCTGAGGGATCATGCGTGCATTGCGCTATGGTGCGGCAACAACGAAATAGAAATAATGTGGGCTCAGTGGGACGAAAAATCAGGCTGGGGATACAAACAACTCTATACTCCGAAGGAACGTGAAATTATCTGGAATGCTTACGACCAGGTCTTTCATCATATTCTGCCCGATGCAGTCAAAACCCTTGCTCCCGATCAGCCTTACTGGCAATCGTCGCCATCAGCAGGGATTCAAAAACTGGCTACCTACGAAACACGCTCGGGCGATATGCACTACTGGGGTGTTTGGCACGGGTTGCACCCGTTCAGCGATTTCCGCAAATACAAGGCCCGTTTTATGAGCGAATATGGGTTCCAGTCGTTTCCGGAATTTAAATCGGTACAGAAATATACCATCCCTGCCGATTATAATATTGAATCGGATGTAATGGCTTCGCACCAGCGCTCGGGCATTGGTAACCTGCGTATCAGGCAGTATATGACCGAGGATTATAAGATACCTGCCGATTTTGAGCAGTTCCTGTATATCGGGCAACTGCTGCAGGCCGAAGGCATTAAAATGGCTATTGAGGCGCACCGCCAGGCTATGCCATACTGCCAGGGCTCGTTGTACTGGCAGATTAACGACTGCTGGCCGGTAGCCTCGTGGAGCAGCATCGATTATTACCAGCGCTGGAAAGCCCTGCAGTATTTTGCCCGCGAAGCCTATAAAAACTCAATCATTTCAACCGTCGAAGAAAACGGCAGGATAAAGGTATTCGGCATTTCGGATAATATCAGTCCACAAAAAGGAATATTGAAAATGAAACTGATAGATTTTCAGGGAATTACGCT
>DGQJ01000119.1:998-1189 GCA_002389705.1 Bacteroidales bacterium UBA4417 | reverse complement strand
AATAAAGTAATTGATACCGATTTCCATTATTTCACGAAAGTGAAAAATCTTCAGCTGCCAAACCCCGGAATTAACTACGAAGTACAGGAAACGCCCGAATCCTATGCAGTTGTAATCTACTCCGAAAACCTGGCTAAAAACCTGTTTCTCAGCAGCACCAACACCGAAGTTCAGTTTTCGGATAACTTTAT
>DGQJ01000119.1:0-954 GCA_002389705.1 Bacteroidales bacterium UBA4417 | reverse complement strand
TACAAATTACAGCGGGGAAACGGAGATAAAATTCCGTTTCCCCGCTGCGTTTTTTGTCAGGTCCTTCTTTTACGAGAGCTACAGCCGCCCTCCCAGCACTGCCGACTTTTTATACTTCTTGATATTCCCGTTCATATCGAAAATTTCGACGTAAACAATATACCTTCCGATAAGAGCTTTGGTTCTGTCGTTAGTAATGCCATCCCAGCTAAAAGCCCCGCTGGTGCCACACAGTTCATGGTTTACCAGGTTGCGTACCAGCCGCCCGTTTATATCGTAAATGACAATGGTGGCATTGTTACCTGGCGCCCCGAAAGAATATGCAATGGTAAGGTTGTCGTTGTAACCATCGTTGTCGGGCGAAAAAATATCGGGCGAAAGGGTTATTTCGTTCTCATCAGTAACCGTGATGCCGAACTGCGAGTTTTTATACCCCGGTGTTGCATACCCTACCGCTTCAGCCGCTGAATGCCAGTTGGTGATATCCAGCGATGGTCTTTCGGGGCTGATGCGCTCCAGCGACACCCCGTCAACACTGGTAAGCAAAGGGTATTGCATGCCCGAATTGTAGGCGGCTACATCAATGGGCTCACCGCTTTTGGTACAAATGGTTACTACTCCATCTTCGTTGTTCATGGTGGGGAAACCCGCCATATTTACAAATGCTTTCGGATTGGTGGTTTTGTACGCTTTCTTGATCGAAGTGCTGTCGGTTGATAATACATAATACTCCCCAGGCAGCACCAGGAAATTCTGCTTGCTGATTTCGTTGTAATCGGTGATGATCTTATTCACGGTATCGTAATTGGCCAGCGCCAGGTCTTTCAGATCAAGAACTTTGGTGGAGCGGTTAAATATTTCCACAAAATCGACGCATCCTGCAGGCGGATCATAAAGCATTTCGTTAATCACTATATCGCCTGCAGCAGCTGCCAGCGGGATGGCAAAACGCGC
>DGQJ01000004.1 GCA_002389705.1 Bacteroidales bacterium UBA4417 | reverse complement strand
GAAGACCGGAGACGGAAGACGGAAGACAGAAGACCGGAGACCGAAGACCGAAGACAGGATATCTGAGACCGGAGGCTGGATGTAACAATCCCTCTCGCCCCATCGCCCTTCGCCCTTCTGAAAGTTAAAAATATTGAGCCTATACAGACTTTATAGTGTTCCTCACTTTTTAAAGCTGAGAATAAGCTGTGGCTGCATCGAAAATTTGTAAACAGGTGAATAAAAAATCGTTTCCCAAAATTATTATTTTTGTCAGGCGTAACAGCCGCAAGTTTTTGCTGAGGGTACTCACTTTTTTGGGGAACTAACTGCGGTGCAAACCGAAAAGTAAAAAAGGGAATACCGGGAAATTTGTCCGCCACAACTCTTTAACTAAAATAACAACGATGATTAAAAATTGGATTTGCCTTCTGTTTACCGTTTTATGCCTGGTTTCGTGCAAAAAAGACAATAACGATGCAACCGGGGGATGGGAAAAAGTAAATAACACCAACCTGGGAAGCAATACAATCAGTTCAATTGCTTTTTCGGGCAACACCATATTTGCGCTCGATAACAGTACAGCCAAAACCCTGTACAAATCTTCCGACAATGGCGCAAGCTGGAGCGCCCTAACCAATATTCCCAAAACCGTTGTTTCGATTGCTGTTTTAAACAGCTATGTATTTGTGGGTACAGTAGGAGGTGTGTACCGTTCAGCCGACAACGGGCTGACCTGGAATGTTGCAGCTACCGGGCTGCCGGTTACCGAAGGCACTTCCGACGGATGTTTTGTGTTTTTAAGCAACAACTCACTTTATGCCAGGTACAAGGGTTTAATATACAAAACCAATGATGGAGGCAGTACCTGGGTTGGTGCCACAGGCACGCTGACAACATCCCCGCAGAGGAGTATCCTGAATACAGGCTTTTATATTATTGTTGCAACGGATCAGGGCGTGTATTATTCGAATAATAACGGATCGGTATGGAGAAAGTCGGCCCTGGATCTGAAGGTGGTAAATGCTTTTCTGCTCAATGGCGAAACCGTGATTGCAGTTGCTGATAACGGTATCTTTTATTCGTATGATAATGGCGCCAGCTGGACCACCGCTACCTTTAAAAACGAGACCAATAAAGTACCTTATGCCGGGTGTATCACCAAATCGGGCAAAAATATATATGCGGGATTAAAATCCGACGGGGTGTATATTTCCGCTAACTATGGTTTATCGTGGACAAAATTTAACACAGGTATGGATCCTGCGCCCGGAGTGCTGGATATGGCAGTGGCCGACGGATATTTGTATATCGGTACAAATGGCAATGGCATCTGGAAAATAAAATTATAGATTGCCGGGGCTGAACCACAGCCGCCAAACAATTAATGTTGCACCGGATTTTTATAATTGTTTGTTAGATTTCCGCTCATAGAAATCCGGAGATGCAGAAAATCCTTTAAAAAGTCGGGTAATTAATAACATCGTTTGGGAAGATGTACTCTTTTGCAATGATGTTGGGTGAAAATTCTCAGAAAACGGCTAAAGTGTAAAAACATAACATCCGTATGCCGGCCTGTTGCTGACAGGGGGCTTTGCAGCGCAGGTGCTTTTCCTTTAATTCAGACATTGTTTGGGCGATGGCATCTGCCTGTTGCCTATAGTGTTATGTTCCGTTGGAACAGGCTGCAGGTAGAGAAAACAGGATTTTCAAAAAGTCCCGCAGTGAAAATATTTTGTTTTTTTTCGTATAAAAGATAAAAATATAATTGGCTTGTAAATACAATATGATAATTAGTATATTTGAACAAACTTTCAGATTAATCGGAAATACATTTCTAATCACTAGTGCCCGACAAAAAAGAAGTGAAATGATTTAAAAAACCTAAATGCACGTTGGATGTAGCCCCTCTTCCGGAGAAAGATGAGGGAGAGATAAGGCCTGTAATTCAATTTTTTAATTCGTTCTGCCGTTTAATAGTGATTTCTGATATTATGTTTCCAGGTTTTAAGCCGGGGCAGTAGCAATTTTTAAGCAAATAAACTGAGACAGTTTTCTGCAAAAAAGCTCCCTGAATACATGTTGCCTGCGTTCACAACAGAATTGTAATTAAGCATTATAACAAGGACAATAAAATAATTATACATTTAACAACAACGGATATGAATGGAAAGTATGGATTATTAGTGAGCCGAATTACTGTAACAGGATTAATTGTATTGTTTTCCTTTGGATGCGAAACTGAAAGTGACAGCACCGGCAAAGATGTGGTTGAATTTTCAACAGTTTTAATACCTGCCGGTACATTTGCAATGGGAAGCCCTGCTGCCGAAGCAGAACGAAGCAGCGACGAAATTCAGCATACCGTAACGTTGAGTGCTTTTCGCATGAGCAAATACGAAATTACTACTTCCCAGTATGCTGATTTTCTCAATACCCTTGGTGTTGGGTTGGATGGTATTTATGCTGACGGGGAATATCCTGATAAAGTTCTTGTACATAAACACACGAACAGCTATCCTTCGGATATTGATTTTATTGATGGCAAGTGGGCGCCGGTTGCAGGCCGCGAAAATTATCCCGTAAGGTGTGTGCCCTGGTACGGAGCTGCCGAATTTGCAAACTATAAAGGTGGACGTTTGCCTACCGAAGCCGAATGGGAATACGCATGCAGGGCCGGTGCTACAGGACCTTTCGGTACAGGTGATTGTTTAAGTCCTGCCCAGGCCAATTACAACTGGAACTATCCTTACGGCAGTTGTGGTAACAAAAATACAAACCCGCCCTCCGATCCACAAAAAGTGGGCTCCTATGCAGCAAACGCCTATGGATTATACGATATGCATGGTAATGTTGAAGAATGGTGCAGCGATTATTATGGTGCATATCCCACCACGCCACAAACAAATCCTACCGGGAGCACCAAAGTTGGTTACTGTGTGATCCGTGGCGGAACATTTGCCGACGATGCACGCAATTGCCGTGCTGCTAATCGCTCGTACGATTCGCCGGGTCAGCTTTCGAACTGGCACCTGGGGTTTCGCATCGTAATCATGCCATAATGCCTGCTTCTAATTACCTGGTAGCAATTGCCGGGATTTTGCCTAAGTGTAATCCATTCAAAAAGAAACAAGTTGGTTGTACCCCGGTAATTTCAAAATCTGAATTGCTCCTTGCCCCATGTTTGTCAGAAGGCTGTTAAACCCAAAAATTGAGTGTACAAATCCGGTGTATTTTCACTGTAAATGATTTTTCACTCGGAAACAGGCTCCCGGATTTGGCTGCTTACGCACTTCTGGCAGCGAAGCTTTAAAAGAGCAAGCGGGCAAACCCGGGATTACTTGAGTAAAAACCGGGGAAACCGCAATTATTTCAGTAGTATATTGTAAATTAGTGTAAAACCCATATTCAGGAGATGCCGAAAATCCTTTAAAGAGTAGGCCATTTAATAACATCATTATGAAAAAAGTATTATTTATTATTCCAGCCATGCTGTTTACCTTCTTACTGTCGATCAATGCTTATTCGCAAAGCAAGTGTTCCATTCATGCCGGTGCCGCATTCCCGATGGGCGAATTCGGAAGCGACAGCCAGAACGATGAGTACGCTGGAGGTGCCGCAACGGGGTTTAATGTTGGCGGTAAGTATTTGTATAAGCTCAACGAAACCGGTCTAGGCCTTTTTGTTGGCGGCGATTTTAATTACAACGCGCTGAAAAGCGGCGTGAAGGACGATATTAAGAGTGTTTTCGGCCAGGGCGTTGATGTTACGTTTTATAAATACATGAATATCCCGCTTACGGCAGGTCTTCATTACACGTATAAGGCCAACAGCCAGGTTTCGTTATTTGGCGAGCTGGGCGTTGGTGCCGATTTCCTGAAAGTTACCAATATGACTGCCGAAGCCAACGGACAGAAAGTTGAAATGGTATTCGATTTATCAACCCAGTTTGCCTACACCGTGGGTGGCGGGCTGCAGTTCAACGATAAATATTTGCTCGGGTTGCATTATTACGGGCTGGGCGATCACAATGTGGGTGGACAGGTGAAATACAACGGCGATGCGCAGGACATGGATGAATAACAAAATTAAAGTCCGTATGCTGAACCTCACTGTGGGCATTAAACTTTAATACTTCACTGTAAGATCAATCTTTTTAATCGGAGTGCAGGGTATAAATCGCAGCAAAATTTTCTCACCAAACCATCTCACTTCATTATCCCGGGTAATCATAAGGTCGCCCGGGATTTTTTGTATTCAGCAGTTAATTATATTTTCAAAAGTGTTATTTGAACTGATATAGCCATTTCTATTTGTCTTTTCCAGTGTATTTCCAAAAATCTGTCTAAGTAGTTAAATATATATATGATATCTACCAGGAATAAATACTGTAACCCTTGCCTGATGTATTTAGAATAATTATATTTGATGGCAGGTAATAAGAAAATAAATGCTATGGTTGTGAATATCCAATCGTTGGCTGCAAGTGAAAAAAAACACGCACTATGATAAAGTTTCTTAGAAGATCTGATAAGTATTTAACTTTTGGTTTAATTTTTAAACTAATTGAATGTATTTGTAAAAGGTGTAAAGAACCTAAGCGAAATAAATTTGATTATCTAAAAAGGCTGAATATTGGAGATTTAAAAGAAAAANNAATAAATTTTGGTCGAGAGCTGCTTACTTTTGGACTTTTATAGCTGTAATCTTTGGAGTTTATTTTGCACTTGTAACATTTGACGCAAAGGATAAAGCAGCAATCTTTACAGAAATTAAAACTAAGTTTCCATATTTTGAATTGTATATCATCTGTATAGGATTGATATTCTCGTTTGCTTGGAAATATGTGATAATTGGAAGTAAAAGGTGGCAGGAAAATTGGGAAATGCATATTGATTATTTGGAAGATTATGTAACTGGACCATTGTATAAAACAGTCTTTCGAAAAGGTCGATTTTATTCCGTTTCAAAGATTAATTTAATATTGAGTAATATAATTATTGTCGTTTGGATAGCAATACTATATTCATACCTCGATAGAATTAATGCTCTACCTTGTATACATTCATCCATAAATAAAAATGTGTTTGGAACTTTATGTTTTACGATTTATGTAATAGCTCAATTTATGTATGGATATGGAAGGACTAGTGAAAATGAAGAAAGATTTGTTGATATAAATAATCACCAGCAGCCAACAAGCGGTCATAAAACATAGCGGTTTCAGTGCAATTTGCAAGCCCAGTTCCCGCTGGCAAGGTCAGTAACGGGGGATAGGTTCGCAGCCACGAATTCCTTTACGTTTCACGCCAACCGTTACCAGCAACCCTAAAAAACTATCAGCATGAACAGAACGATACTTTATTATCCGACAATTGATATTCCAAGAAAATCATGGCTAAGAAATGCACTTCTTTATTGGGATGAAGTAAGTTCGATTGTTCCAAAAAGTTGGGATGACAAATTACTTATAAATTTATCTCCTGAGATTCATTATTTAATGGATGAAATGCAGTTCCGACCCATTAAACCTGAGGACTTGATTTTTAAAACTGACAATTGGGAGGTATTTCAAGATTTCCAAAATGAATTTAAAGAAATTGTTTCTTCGACACAATTCAAAGCGTTTATAACAAGACGCAAATATTCTGGATCATACAGAGTACACCCAAAT
>DGQJ01000142.1:2682-13974 GCA_002389705.1 Bacteroidales bacterium UBA4417 | reverse complement strand
TGCTGCACGAGGAAGTGATAGACCAGCTTGGCTTGCAGGACACCTACTCGTTTTACGATGACCCACTGCCCGAAGGAAAAGTAGCCCAGGGCTATTACGATCTGTACAACAACGGAAATATCGAAAACCTTTCGAACTGGAACACCGGCAGCGGAAATGGATATGGAGGCGTGTACAGTACCGTTTGGGATATGTACCGCTTTATCGATGCCTTATTTGTTCAGAAAACCTTGCTTACACAGGCCTCGCTCGACCAGATGCTGGTTTTTCACCCTACCATTGAATCAAGAAAGCACCTTGGGGTTTCTTGCTTTAAAGATTTTATTGACATCGGCGATCCCGAAAAAGATTTTGCCTGGGGACACCGAGGCCGCGACCTGAGTTACAGTGCCGACCTCGACTATTTCCCGCATCACAACGCCATTATGGCTATGATAGTTAATTATGGAACTGATGGCGACACCCCGCTAAGACCAGCATTTCTCGAAATGAGGGATAAGGTGGCTAAAATAATTACAGGAGTTGAAAAGTAAACCAGCCTCCACAGTTAAATCCAGCGCATTTAATTTTCTGATGATCAGGGAAACTCTGATCACTGCTTATAGTTCACCTTATCATTTTGTGTCGCTTTTGCAGAATCTAAATCATAGACCTGAATTGTACATAAAGTCAGCAATATATAATGAATTCAGCCCTGTAAAAAAATCAGATCCGAGGTTTAAACGACGCGTTTAATCATCGCTGTTTTGTGGCTTGAAACTTAAGCGGTATAAGGAATCGTAATGTCCGTTGTGATCATACAAATCATTTACCTTTGAATAGGTAATCCATCCTTCGATCAACTGCTGTTTTATGGCGGGAAATTTATCAGAAAGATCGGTAGTTTCACCAGGATCATTTACGATGTCGAACAACTGCCATTGGCCGGTTCCGTACGGTTGCGGCAAGCGTAACAATTTCCAGTTGTCTTTCAGGTAGGCTTTCATTTCGAAAAGTTCATATCCAATTCCATTCCCAGAGTGCACAGTAACCGAATCGCCATTGAGTACCGGCAATAAGGATCTGCCGATCAAAGCATGAATTTTGTTGCTATTATATTGTTGCGGGTACTTAATTCCTGTAAGTTCGAGTATGGTAGGCATAAAGTCAGTAACATGGGCCAATCCCCTGTTCCACTGCCCGGCATTTTTCATTTTCCCCGGCATCTTTACAATTAAGGGTGCCCTGATTCCTCCTTCGGTAGTAAAACTCTTAAACATCCTGAATGGTGATGATGAAGCCTGAGCCCAGCCAGGTCCCATTTCGACATAGGAATTTTTCAAGCCACGGTTTTCCATGCTATTATCGAATGTACTCATATACTTACCATCGGCATTGCCTGGGTAGGTGTTAGAAAGTGCCCCGTTAGCACCATTGTCCGACATAAATACAATCAAGGTATTGTCATACATCCCTTCTTTTTTCAAATAGTCCAAAACCCGGCCAATACTCATATCAAGGTATTCGAGCATGGCTGCATACACTTCCATGTCACGGGCAAATATGGCTTTCTGTTCCTTCGGAAGCGTCTCCCATTTAGGAATCCCTGAAAATGGATTACTCTTTACATCAGCGGGAACCATACCCAGTTTTATAAGGTTATTTATCCTGAGTTCGCGCAATTTATCCCAGCCCATATCGAACTTGCCCTTATACTTCTTAATATATTCAGCCGGCACATGCAGCGGATCGTGCACTGCAGTGTACGAAACATAAGCAAAGAAAGGTTTTTTGTCCGCTTTATTTCTGTCAATAAACATGAGCAGCGAATCTGTATAATTTGTTGAAGAGTAAAACCCTTCAGGCAATTGAACTTCTTTCCCGTTCCTGGTATAAGTCATGGTTTGTGGCGGCGCTAATGATCGCTGATCAGACCAGTGACTACCACCGCCATTACCCAGTGCAAAAGCTTCCTGAAATCCGCGATAAAACGGATCCATACCTTCACCTTCGCCTAAATGCCATTTGCCCACCATATAGGTATGATATCCATTTTCGCCCAGAAGTTCCGGGATTGTAACAACCTGATTGTTAAGATGCCCGCTGTAGCCCGGAAGATTTTTGTTATGCAGCACTGGATAGTCCATTTCGCTCATAATACCAACGCCTGCAACATGATTATCGTTCCCTGTTAACAGCGATGATCGTGTGGGCGAGCAGGTTGGCTGCACATGAAAATTGGAAAAAAGGAGACCCTCTTTCGAAAAATTATTCAGTACCGGAGTTTGGATATTCCCGCCAAAAGGACCGATATCACTGAAACCCAGGTCATCGGCCACAATAAAAATAATATTAGGTTTTGATGCGCCTGTTGTTTCCTTTTGTTTGACCTGATTACAGGATGTAAAAATGATTACACCCACAAAACTTGCCAGGAAAAAATTTATCATACGTTTTACTGAAAATTTTGACATATCCATAATAATTTTGGTTTATTACAAAGATAAACCAAAAAAATATCCAATTGTTTTACTCATAATAATTTATCAACTGATCAATACAAGGGATTTCATATTTCACAATCATCAGAAGATAAATGCTTGAACTTTTTTAATTATTTCTCTGCTACTGATTTCTACTGGCATCACTTATAACAGCTTAAAAATTAATAATATAAAATGTTTTGACTAAGAACATTCAGCTAAATATAAAATCCAGAAAAATGATTTAGTAAAATCGAAAACCTCCGATCTCAAAAATAACCAGCAGTTACAGTTATGACGTTGTGTATGGTTTCATTTGGGATAGGTTCTGATTGACCGGTATTTTATTTGCTCAGAAAATGCTTCTTACAAGGGCTTCAACCGACCAGACGCTTGTTTTTCATCACTGCGAACACACAAACTATTTCAACATATATAATCTTTCGGCTCATCAGAATAATGTTTCTCAATTTATTCTGCTAACACGCATAATCTTCACCGGTTTCACCAGGTATTGTTCCTTGTCCTTAAGTTTCTGTACTTTCCGAACCACATCCATTCCTTTTGTAACCTTTCCGAAAGCAGCAAATCCTTGCATATCCGGATTGCGTTTGCCAGCGAAATCGAGTTCCGGCTGGTCACCGACACAAATAAAAAACTCTGATGACGCTGTACCCGGTTCCATTCGTGCCATAGATAAAACGCCATCTTTATGAAGAATACCGGTTTCTTTAGTAGTTTCGTGCCTGATGGGGGCAAACTGGTAAAGTGTCACCAGCGAATCTTCATAGAAACCACCCTGAATTACTTCAATTTTAACCTTTTTACCCGGCTGGTTGTCGGGGCGTACCACGCGGTAAAAACAGGCGCTGCCATTGTTATACCTGGCCGAATCCACGTATTTCAAAAAATTAGCTGCCGTAACCGGAGCTTTATCCAGAAAAATTTCAGCTTCAATATCGCCTGCTTCGGTGCTTATCAATACACGGGGATTATGATTGGTACCGCACCCAAACCATGCCAGTACAATAGCAAATACCACAAATTTTCGCATCTGTTTTTTCTGTAAATATAGCAATTTTAAAGGCTGCGGCTTCATGTTAAAAACATCAGAAGCTTCCGGTTTTAAAAAGAAAACGATAAACCTGGCGCTGGTAATTACATCGTTTCCAAACATTCTAACAAGGAGCCATGAACTTTGTGAAACCTTTGATCCTAAAATTTTAGCATTACCCCAAACCCGGTTTGCAAATCAGGTGCATTATCAACCAGCAAATCCTCCCTGAAATAAACCGAAAATGCCAAATCAGCTTTTGCGTAAGTAACAATAAAACAATTGGCCGTTAATGGCCTGTACAAATGCGAAATGGCATAATTCCAGTGTGTTGATATCCTTTCGCCAGTTAAAACCAAATAATCGAATTCATGAGGTTTGTTATAAGCATTCTGAATCCAGTAATTGGTGGCAACCGAGAGTGATTTTTGGTTCCTGAATTTATAGATATATTTCAGCAGGAATTCCGAACTAAAAAGAAAGTTTGCGTTACTTAAACTTACCCCTTCTTTAAAACGGATCACACCCTGTTTCACAAAACCCAGGCCCGCCCCAAAGTGGATTTCACTTTGTTTGTTGAGAACAAACCGCTTCACCAGGGTTGGACTAATTCCAATATCGGCTGTAGCATTTACCTTGTTTACATTCATGCCAAGCTGAAATCCGAAACTTGTGAATAAATTACTTTTTTCGAGCCATTCAATCCTGGGGTAATAATAGTACGATACATCGATACCGGTTAACAGGGACTCCTGTTCCTGCATCCGGAAAACATTTCCTTCCTTGTCCGTATATGCAATGCCTGCCTGATTGTATCCATATACCTTTCGGGCAAACGGGTCTTCTCCGCCCGAAATATGGCTGTGAAACCATTCAATAAACTGGTCACTGGTTAAGGATGAATAGGGTAATCTGCCGGCATCGAGTGAAAGCAGTCGGGTAGAAATCCGAAGTTCTGCCTTAGGTGAAACGGGTATATTCAATTTTAAAAGATAAAGTCTGATGGTGCCATCAGCCTCAAAATCCATGGTACTGGAGGGTGTACTAAAATCAAAATTACCTTCGCGCTCGTGCCAAATAAATTTCCGCATTGCATCCCTGTCGGCCTCATTTATCGGAATATACGCTTTTACATAGGGAAGCCACACATTACCACTCGAAATGGTAAACGAAACCGAAATCTTTTTCGATGGCTTTAGCTGAAAGTCCGGACTGATCCTGGATAAAAATATCCCGAAAGGATGTGTTGATATGGTATTGGCATGGTAAGCAGCAAAGGTGTTTTCGTAATCAATACTATCATATGCTTTTTGCGAAAAGCAAAAGCTGCAGGGCAGAAACAAAAGTAATAACAGGTACTTCACGTGGTCAGATTGTTTCTGAATATAAACTGACAAGGACCATTATGTATCAATTGCACCTATCAGCCGGACACGGTTAAATGAACAAGCAAACGTGACTAAAGTTAAGAAATTTCATGCAAAAAGAGTACAAAATCACAGAAGCATGAATACGACTAATCAGCAATTATAGTTAAGCGGTCTACCAGCCTGACCAGAAATAAATACAGGAGTAATTAGCAGTAGATGTAACAACCGTTGTTTTCAACATGGCTCTGCTTGCTATACAATCCGGCATGGCAAAGCTCCAAACGAAAAAAGCCACCGTGGCGGTGGCTCTTTAAATTGTATTGCTAAACAGACTACTTTACTAAATCGACGATAGCTTTGAAAGCTGTCGGATTGTTCAGTGCCAGGTCGGCAAGTACTTTGCGGTCGAGTTCGATATTACGGGCGTGTAATTTGCCCATAAATACTGAATACGACATTCCATACTCACGGGTACCTGCATTGATACGGGTAATCCATAGTGCGCGGAAATTGCGTTTTTTGGTTTTTCTGTCGCGGTATGCATACACGCCACCTTTTTCGTATGCATTTTTAGCTACCGTCCAGACATTTTTGCGCCTGCCGAATTGGCCTTTAACCGCTTTCAGGATTTTTTTCCTGCGGGCCCTTGAGGCGACTGCATTAACTGATCTTGGCATTTTTTTTTTGATTTTTTCACTTCAGCGTCCCGGTCTTTCGGGATCTTACGGAGCTGAGAGTAAGGTTAAACATTAATTTGTTAGCACTGGAGCATTTCCTTTACCGCTTTCACATCTGCCTTGTCAACAAGCGTAGTGTAACCGAGGTTACGTTTACGTTTTGTCGATTTTTTTGTCAGAATGTGACTGTGGTATGCATGCTTCCTTTTCAGTTTGCCGGTGCCTGTGAGGGTGAACCTCTTTTTGGCAGCGGACTTACTTTTCATTTTAGGCATGATACTTGGTTTATTTATGGTGATTATTAGGGGTTTAGGCTGTTAGGCTGTTAGGCTGTAGGCTGTTAGGCTGGATAGCTTAAACAGCGGCTTTTTTGGGAGCGATAATCATTATCATTCGTTTTCCTTCGAGCAAGGGAAGTTTTTCAACTTTCCCGTAATCCATCAGTTCCTGGGCAAATTTCAGCAATATGATCTCGCCCTGGTCTTTGTAAACGATTGACCTTCCGCGGAAGAAAACTTCCACCTTAACCTTAGCACCTTCCTGTAGGAAACTTTTTGCATGTTTCAGCTTGAAATTGAAATCATGCTCATCGGTCTGGGGACCCATGCGAATTTCCTTCACTACAACCTTGGCTGTTTTAGCCTTTATTTCCTTCTGCTTTTTCTTAAGTTCGTACAGGAACTTTTTGTAATCCACTATCCTGCAAACAGGGGGATTAGCAGTTGGAGAGATTTCAACAAGATCAAGTTCCAGATTTTCGGCCATGGCCAGCGCTTCTTTAAAATTATAGATGCCTGGTTCAATGTTTTCGCCAACCACCCTTACTACGGGCGATTTAATCTTTTCGTTAATCTTATGCAGCTCTTCTTTGTCGCGGCGTGGAAACCTGCGATCCTGATGAGCGCCACCGCTGCTGTAGTTTGTTGTTGCTATGGTTGTAACTCCTTCCTGTTGGTTAATAATTATGTTTCTGGCTCTGTATTCTTTATTCTTTTATTCCAGTTGTTTCTTTGTTTCTTCAGCTATCAGCGTTACAAAATCGCTTATACTGAATGTGCCAAGATCACCCTGGCCATGTTTACGTACCGAAACCAGGTTATCGGCTTCTTCTTTTTCGCCGACAATCAACATATACGGGACTTTCATCAATTCAGCATCCCTGATTTTCTTGCCGGTTTTCTCATTGCGTTCGTCAACGAGGGCGCGAATTTCGGAATTATCGAGCACTTGTGCAACTTTTTTTGCATAATCAACGTATTTCTCGCTGATGGGAAGTATGGCAACCTGGTTAGGAGTAAGCCAAAGCGGGAAATTTCCTGCTGTATGCTCGAGCAAAACNNTTGTAATCCACCTGTATGGTACCCAGCTGCCATTTGCGGCCCAGGGCATCTTTTACCATAAAATCGAGTTTTGGGCCATAGAAGGCGGCTTCACCCAATTCAACCGTAGTCTTCAATCCCTTTTCGGTGGCAGCCTCAATAATTGCACTTTCGGCTTTCTGCCAGTTTTCGTCAGTTCCAATATATTTTTCCTTGTTATCGGGATCACGCAGCGAAATCTGTGCTGTATAATCTTTAAAATCGAGAATGCGGAAGATATGCAGCACGATATCGATAACTGCCATAAATTCTTCTTTCAGCTGGTCGGGACGGCAGAACAGGTGTGCATCGTCCTGTGTAAACCCGCGAACGCGTGTAAGTCCATGCAGTTCACCACTCTGTTCGTACCGATACACGGTTCCGAATTCAGCAAAGCGGATAGGCAGATCTTTATACGAACGGGGTTTGGCATTATATATCTCGCAATGGTGCGGGCAGTTCATGGGTTTAAGCAGGAACTGTTCGCCCTCAATGGGAGTATTAATGGGTTGAAACGAATCTTTTCCATATTTCTGGAAATGACCGCTGGTTTTATACAATTCAACATTACCTATATGTGGGGTAATTACCGGCAAGTAACCCGCTTTGCGCTGCAGGGCTTTCAGGAAATTTTCGAGCCTTTCGCGCAGCTGAGCACCTTTGGGAAGCCAGAGTGGCAGTCCCTGCCCTACTTTCTGCGAAAAAGTAAATAGATCTAGCTCTTTGCCCAGTTTCCGATGATCGCGTTTTTTAGCTTCTTCGAGTAATACCAGGTATTCTTCAAGTTCCTTTTGCTTGGGGAAAGTAATACCATAAATACGGGTAAGCATTTTACGTTTTTCGTCTCCGCGCCAGTAAGCGCCTGCAATATTCAGCAGCTTTACGGCTTTGATGGGCGAAGTATCAGGCAAGTGAGGTCCACGGCACAGGTCTGTAAATTTACCGGTTTCGTAAAAGGTAATTTCGCCATCCTGAAGGTCGTTGATGAGCTCGAGTTTGTATTCGTCATTTTTTTCTGAAAAATATGCAAGCGCATCATTTTTTGAAACCGAACGACGCAGGTATTGCTGTTTTTCGCGGGCCAGTTCCAGCATTTTGGCCTCGATACGTGGCAGATCCTCAGGAGTAACCTGGTAAGTGCCAAAATCCATATCATAGTAAAACCCATTGTCAACATCCGGCCCGATGCCGAATTTCACGCCGGGGAAAAGCAGTTCAATCGCTTCGGCCATCAGGTGAGCCGACGAGTGCCACATGGCTGATTTGCCTTCGGGATCGTTCCAGGTAAGGAGTTGTAAACGGGCATCCTGAGAAATTGGGCGGGTAGCATCCCAAACCTGTCCATCCACTTTGGCGGCCAATACGTTACGGGCCAGCCCTTCGCTGATGCTTTGAGCAACCTGCATGGC
The DNA here is from genome assembly GCA_002389705.1 of Bacteroidales bacterium UBA4417. Classification (GTDB taxonomy): domain Bacteria; phylum Bacteroidota; class Bacteroidia; order Bacteroidales; family UBA4417; genus UBA4417. The sequence continues at coordinate 5,644 of DGQJ01000142.1, read as the reverse complement.
AGTAGTTCCGGCAGGATATTGCCGCACGGAATTATCTGGTAATGTAATGTTTATCATAAAACGAGGTACTATTCAGAATAAGTTTGCAAAAGTAGTGAATTTATAGTTAAGATTTACCAAAACTGAAAGATGATTTTATAGCATAAAAAGATGCTGAAAACTTTGCCCGTATTGATATTCAGATTCAAATTCCGGCTTAGGACTCTCAACTTCATTAAATTTTATAAATTCATAATAATGCCAGAAAGTTTAGGTTTCGATTTTATATGGATTGCAAAAAAGCATAATCAGAAATTGTTAAATTTACGCCCAATTTAAAAGCAAACGCCATGAATACAGAAGACCAGATTATTGAAACACTGAAACAAAGTGAAAAACCGATGAGCGCAGGACAAATAGCTGAAAAAACCGGCCTCGATCGTAAAGTAGTCGACAAAGCCATGTCGAAACTCAAAACAGATGAAAAAATAGTTTCCCCTATTCGCTGCTACTGGACAGCCAAATAGATGTGGGATNNACCTTAAATTCCGTTCTCCGGTTTTTGGCACGCCCGTCGGGAGTTTGATTGCTGTCGATGGGCATACTTTCGCCATATCCTTTGTAAGTGAGCCGCGAAGGTTGAATTCCTTTTAAAACCAGGTAATCGTAAACGGCTTTTGCCCGGTTTTGCGAGAGTGTAATATTATGGGCCTCGCTCCCTTCAGTATCGGTATGGCCGCCGATTTCAATATTCAAAGCCGGATTCTTTTGAAGGAACATCACCAGTTTCCCGAGTTCTGCCTTTGAATCGGGCAGTAACTCGTACTTATCAGTGTCAAAAAATATATTTTGCAAAACCACCTTTTCGCCAACGGCAACAGGGTTCATGGGTATATCCAGCTTCACGGGGTTGTACTTGTCGTTTTCTTCTTTCACATTAAAATTGACCGAATAAAACAGGTAGCCTTTACAGGAGACATTTAAAGCATATTGCTTGTCGACAGGCAGGCTCATAACAAATTCGCCGTTCAGCGGATCAGAACCTGAACTAACCACCACCGCGTTGCTTTGCATATCAATAAGCTCGAACGATGCTGTAAGTGGTAACAAGGTATTTTTGTCGAACACCTTTCCATGTACATACGAAACCGATTCGGGCCGGACTTGTGCCGGCAGCTCGAAACGGTAGATATCGGTATTGCCAAACCCGTTGGGTCGCTCTGCCGAAATATATGCTTCGGTACCCTGGGCATTGATAACCAGATTTATTTCGTCGAGTTTGGTATTTACCGGATAGCCAAGGTTTCCGGGTTTTTGCCATATACCTTGTGGGTTTTGGCGCGAAACAAAAAGGTCGGCACCACCCATACCCGGGTGCCCTGTAGATGAAAAGTACAGCGTACGCCCATCGGGGTGAATAAACGGCGCCATTTCGTTGCCCGGTGAATTGATTGAATCGCCCAGGTTAACGGGTGTGGTCCATGAACCATCATCCTGGAGTTCACTCTTCCAGATATCAGAACCTCCACGACCGCCGGCCCGGGTTGATACAAAATACAAGGTTCGTCCATCGGCAGCAAGGCACGGCTGCGATTCCCAGGCCGCCGTATTCACGGTCGATCCCAGGTTGACTGGTTCCGACCAATTATTGCCTATCCTCCGCGATGAATACAGATCACAGCTTCCATACGAATCCTGGCGGCTGCAGCAGGTAATAATAATGGTCATGCCATCGGGCGAAACACAAAGTGCGCCTTCGTTGCCGGGAGTGTTGAGCGGCGCACCTATTTCAATGGCCGGGCTCCAGTTCAGTTGCCCGGAGGCAGACCTGGCCGAAACCGCGCGGAAAAAACTTTCATCAGCCCGAGGATCGGCTCCCTTGCGGGTGAAAAACAGCTGGCTTTCATCAAGGCTCAGGGCATTTACATACTCATAGCCCTGAGAATTTACATTCGGGCCAATATTCAGGGGATGAAAAGGAACTGGATTACGCATCAGCCCGATTCTGAAATCGCAAAGTTTCAGATTTTCATACGTTCGTTTGAGTTCGGCTTGTATTTTGGGATTAAACCGAAGATATGAAAGGTAATTGGTTTTGGCTTCAGCATATTGTTCACTATCGAAATACAGGTTAGCCATAATATAATAAGCCGGCGGGAAAAATGCCGAATCGATGCTTACCGCTTTGGAATATGATTTTATAGCTTCAGGGTATTGTTTCAGGTCGAGAAACATGTCCGCCTTCAGTAACCATGCTTTCACATAGCCGGGTGTATCATCGGTGAGCACTTCAAGCTGCTTCATGGCACCGGCATAATCGCGCCTTTCGTAGAGTTGAACTGCTTTTTCGTACTGTTTTGCAGCCCGCGGGTTTTCGGCTCCCTGTGCATGCACCTTAAGCCACGGCAAAAAGAGCATCACACACGAAAAAACAAAAACAGAAAACCTCATAACGACATGGTATTGACATGCGAAAATACGCAACTTCGGCGGATATTGCACTTATCGCCTCATCGATACGAATATTATGCCAAACGGCTCTGGAAAAATATGGGAAAGAATTAAATTAAGGGATGTGCATGAATTTATGCGCCTGAAGCGAAATATGCCAGCGTGGATTTTTCATCACATAATCAATAATATCGGGCAACACCACTGACATGCGGCTCCATTCAGGCTGAAGACAGAGGTAACAATCAGGGCCGACAAGTTTAGCATTCTCCTCGGCCCATTCAAAATCGGTATCATCAAAAATGATTACTTTCAGTTCGTTGGCTTTGCCGAAAACTTCGGGTTTTGGCGGACTTTTCCGTTTGGGCGAAAGACAAACCCAGTCGAATGTGCCACTGAACGGATGCGACCCCGAGGTTTCGAGGTGAACCTGCAGGCCTTGTTGCTTAAGCTTATCACAAAGATAATCCAGGTTGTACATCAACGGTTCACCTCCTGTAACCACAACTGTTGCAGCAGGATTTCCGATAAC
>DGQJ01000142.1:2167-2561 GCA_002389705.1 Bacteroidales bacterium UBA4417 | reverse complement strand
CCTTACACCTTACACCTTACCACTTACCACCAACACCTTTCTCCCTTTAAACTTCCTTAATATATGCTTTAAAGGTATTCATGAGCAGGGCAACCCGTGTCATGGGGCCAACTCCACCCGGCACCGGGGTTATGAATGAGCATTTGGGTGCAACTTCGTCGAATTTCACATCACCAATAATATGATAGCCTTTTTCGCTGGAGTCTTCCACCCGGTGTATCCCTACGTCAACAACCACGGCACCTTCTTTAACCATATCAGCGGTTACAAAATTGGGCTGACCCATGGCAGCAATGAGGATATCGGCTGTCCTGGTAATTTCAGCCAGGTTTTTAGTTGCTGTATGGCAAACAGTTACGGTACAGTTTCCGGGGGTTGCTTTTCGCGAAAGCAT
>DGQJ01000142.1:0-2033 GCA_002389705.1 Bacteroidales bacterium UBA4417 | reverse complement strand
CCATCCACTTCCTCGTCGTTATTCAGAAAATCGATTATTTCGAGCAGTTTTTTTTCGCTTGTATCGGCCTCGAGCCTGTAAATGGTTGATGTAAATCCAACCTCTTTGCAATCTTTTTCCTTGCTGTTCACATACGTCTGGCTGGCAGCATCGTCGCCAACAAGTACTGCAACAAGGTGTGGAGCGCGATCGCCCCTATCGATAATGGCAGCGCTTTTGGCTGCAAGTTCCTTTTTTATGTCGGAAGCAATTTTCTTGCCGTCGATGATTTTCATGATTGAAAGTTAATCGTTATACGTTAATAGAAATGGTTTAAAAGTTCAACTGCTACGCACACATGGTTCAACCCCATTTCAAAAATCATTTTTCCATCACCCTGCCACACCATCTCCCAGTCTCCCCTTCTCCCCATCTCCCAGTCTCCCCATCTCCCTGTCTCCCACTCTCCCACTCACTCTATTCGCCAAACAACTCAAAAACTCAAAAACGCTACCTTCTCTTCGCGTTTTTCATTTGCTGAGCCATTTTCTGCGCTCCGCCGGTGGTAAGCATTTTCATCATTTTTCGGGTATCGTCGAACTGTTTGATCAGGCGGTTCACTTCCTGTATATCCGTTCCGCTTCCCTGGGCAATACGTTTGCGGCGGCTGCCATTGAGAACCGAAGGATTTTCTCTTTCGAGCGGGGTCATCGACTGAATGATGGCTTCTATGCCTTTGAAAGCATTTTCGTCGATATCAATATCCTTTATGGCTTTTCCCATGCCCGGGATCATACTCATAAGGTCTTTCACATTACCCATTTTCTTGATCTGGCGGATCTGGTCGATAAAATCGTTGAAGTTAAACTGGTCCTTAGCAAGTTTTTTCTGCAGTTTACGGGCAGCTTCTTCATCGTACTGTTCCTGGGCACGTTCAACCAGTGAAACAATATCACCCATACCCAGAATACGGTCGGCCATACGTTCGGGATAGAACATATCCATGGCCTCCATTTTTTCGCCAATACCCACAAACTTAATGGGCTTGTTAACCACCGAACGGATGGTAAGTGCAGCACCACCACGGGTATCGCCATCGAGCTTGGTAAGGATTACCCCGTCGAAGTTGAGCCTGTCGTTAAATGCTTTGGCTGTATTTACGGCATCCTGGCCGGTCATGGAATCGACAACAAAAAGGGTTTCGTGCGGATTAAGCGCGGTTTTTAGTGCCGATATTTCGTTCATCATCATTTCGTCAATGGCCAGGCGGCCCGCAGTATCGATGATAAGCACATTAAAACCACGATCCTTTGCATGAGCAACAGCATTACGGGCAATTTTAACTGCATCCTTGTTTTCGGGTTCGGCATATACCGGGATACCAATCTGTTCGCCAAGCACTTTCAACTGGTCGATAGCTGCAGGGCGGTAAATATCGCAGGCAACCAGCAACGGACTTTTACCCTTTTTGGTATGCAGGTAATTGGCCAGTTTAGCCGCAAAAGTAGTTTTACCACTCCCCTGCAAACCCGACATCAGAACGATGGATGGGCTTCCTTTAAGGTTGATTTCAACTTTATCGCCACCCATTAACAGGGCCAGTTCGTCGTGCACAATTTTTACCATCAACTGCCCTGGCGAAACCGAGGTCAAAACATTCTGACCCAGCGCCTTGGTTTTCACAGTATCAGTAAATTCCTTGGCTACCTTATAGCTTACGTCGGCATCGAGCAATGCCTTACGCACATCTTTCAGTGTTTCGGCCACATTAATTTCGGTAATATAACCGTGACCTTTCAGCAGTTTAAACGCTCTGTCGAGCCTGTCGCTTAGACTTTCAAACATGGTATTTCCAGTATTTTCGGAGATTGATAATGATGCCTGCCCATTTGCAGGGGTGCAAAGGTAGTAATTTTTAAGTAATCAGATCACTGAGCTGTACCAATCAACTTTACATTTCAGCAATCAGCCGGCAGACCATACGTGACGGTAATTTCAGCATACAACCTATCCCTGGATAAACGGGAGTTCAGACAGATTTCAACGGAAACATT
>DGQJ01000109.1:5961-8568 GCA_002389705.1 Bacteroidales bacterium UBA4417 | reverse complement strand
ACTCAATCATCTCAACATACGCAACAACAAAACGCCAAAACACTTCAAACACAGAAATCAAACATGTCCAAATATAATGTACTCCTGATTGGCAGCGGTGGCCGCGAACATGCCATTGCCTGGAAACTTGCACAAAGCCCGCTACTGAACCGATTATTTATTGCCCCGGGAAATGCAGGAACAGCAGGTGTGGGAACCAATGTGGCGATCAGTGGCAACGACTTTGAGGGAATTAAAACTTTCGTGCTCGAAAACCATATTCAGCTGGTTGTTGTTGGACCAGAAGAGCCGCTGGTAAGGGGTATACATGATTTTTTCCTGGCAGATGAAGCATTAAAAAACATTCCTGTGATTGGCCCCCAAAAAGCGGGTGCTGAGCTTGAAGGCAGCAAGGACTTTGCCAAGCAGTTTATGCTCAGGCATGGAATCCCGACAGGTGCCTACCAAACTTTCACCCAAAATACCCTTGCAGAAGGAATTGCCTTTTTAAAGACGCTAAATCCACCTTTCGTATTGAAAGCGGATGGACTGGCTGCCGGCAAAGGCGTAGTAATCTGCAAAACACTTGCTGAAGCCGAAGCCGAACTCACCGAAATGCTTGCCGGGCAAAAATTCGGAAAAGCATCGGAGCGGGTAGTTATTGAAGAATTTCTGGATGGAATCGAACTATCGGCCTTTGCACTTACCAACGGCCATCAATACATCGTGCTTCCCGAAGCCAAAGATTATAAGCGCATTGGCGAGGGAGATACCGGCCTGAATACGGGTGGTATGGGTTCCATTTCTCCGGTTCCTTTTGCCGGCAGTGAATTTAGGCAAAAGGTGGAAGAACGTGTGATTAAACCCACGGTCGAAGGCCTGAAAAAAGACGGCATTCCTTACCAGGGTTTCCTGTTTTTCGGGCTGATGAATGTAAAAGGCGATCCTTTTGTAATTGAGTATAATGTGCGATTAGGCGATCCTGAAACTGAGTCGCTGATGCCCCGCATAAAATCGGACCTATTGGATATTTTTATGCATACTGTTCATGGAAAACTCAATGAAATAAAACTCGAAACCGATCCCCGGACCGCAGCCTGCGTAATGCTGGTATCGGGCGGATACCCGGGCGACTATGAGAAAGACAAAACCATATCTGGCCTCGGGAATATCAATAAAAGCCTGGTGTTCCATGCCGGTACTCACCTGAAAGAAGGAGAAGTAATTACAGCAGGAGGAAGAGTTATAGCAGTAACTACCCTGGCTGCAGACATTAAAACCGCAATTTCAACATCCATTGAATCCGCTTCGGTGATCCGTTTCGATAACTCATACTTCCGGCGCGATATCGGCAGAGACCTGGTTTAATTTAATTTAATATTTTTACAAGCATGCTGAGGTGGATTTCTAAATCAGGGACATTTATACAGTTTATCATTTTTGCTTTACTCCTGGCGGTTCTATGGATTCCGGCTATCGTGGCCCCGCATCAGCCTGTGATTACACCTCAGGATGGTCCCTTGTACACATTGATGGCAGCTGCGCTGACGGGCAGCCCTTTACTAAGCGTGGCGCTTGCATTGGTACTGATCGTATTACAGGCTTTTTTGCTAAATAATGTTTATCGCTCAAATGGCTTTTTCGGTAGGGATAACATGCTCCCGGCCATCATTTTAATGCTTGCCTACAGTTGGAGTACCGATTACCAGACCCTTCATGCCATTTTACCGGCTACCGTGTTTGTTATTTTCGCGCTGCATTCCATCATGCGCATGTACGGGCAGCATGCTGCTTACCAGCAGCTTTTTGTAGCTTCTTTTGCCACAGGAATTGCAGCCCTTTTTTATATTCCGCTGGCATACCTGCTGCTCATGCTATGGTTTACACTGATAACTTACCGGGTATCATCCTGGCGCGAATATGCAGTGTCGATCATTGGCTATGCCCTTCCCTTTATTTACTTCATCAGCTGGCTTTTCTGGACAGACGACCTGCCTGCCGGATTGATAAAAGTTTCAGCATCAGTGTATCACATGGTGATACCCGCGCGAATCCCGCTCATTGACACGATATGGCTTTCGGTATCGGCATTCATGATGCTGGTGTCGATGGTTGCCGTTCTGAATAATATGAATGATAAACTGATCAGCCTCAGGCGTAGATCGTGGGTATTGTTTAATTTCAGCCTTACTGCTTTAATTGCCACATTGTTAACCGGCTGGCCAATCCTTTCAGCTAATTATATCTTCGTGATACCGCTTTCATTCTTTATAACAGGCAGTTTCATATTGATAAAAAGGCCGTTCTGGTTCGAGATGCTTGCCCTGGTTTATTTCATGCTTTTTGCCGGGATGCGTATTTATCTTTTTACGTTTTAAACACTCTGATAACCCGGCACGCCACAGCGCCAGAAATGCAACGAATGAATTGTTTATGTTAAAATCATCATTTACAAATCACCTGGTAGAGGCCGGTTGCGACGAAGCCGGCAGGGGGTGCCTGGCGGGACCTGTTTTTGCTGCCGCGGTAATTTTACCTGTCGATTTCTCGAATCCTGAATTAAATGATTCGAAACAACTTTCTCCATCGCGACGCGAAGCCCTCCGCTTAACCATAAAAAATGAAGCC
>DGQJ01000109.1:0-5951 GCA_002389705.1 Bacteroidales bacterium UBA4417 | reverse complement strand
ATTCTGGTTGACGGTAACCGGTTTAAAGCCTGGCACGATATCCCGCATGAGTGTATTGTAAAGGGTGATTCAAAATATATGTCGATAGCTGCGGCTTCCATACTTGCCAAAACCTGCCGCGATGATTACATGATGCAGCTACACGAAAATTACCCGCATTTTGGATGGGACCGTAACAAAGGCTATCCAACCCTCGAGCACCGCAAAGCCATACTCAGCCTGGGGCTGACACCTTATCACAGGCAAACGTTTACAGTTCAGGTAAACGAAGGCGAATAAAACGCTTGAAATCAAAAATCCCCGCTTGCGACGGGGATCTCTGAACCAATTTATTAACCAAATTATCAACCAGAATTCTATTCTCAGACAAGTAATACAAGACTATCAACCAAATGTTTGTAAATATTTTTATTTACTCTCTAAATGTTTATGCAAATTTACATCATGTTTTAACATATTTCGCATTATTGTTAAAATAAATTTGAAAATCACTCATTCTTCGTGTATAGCTTAATATTGTTGATATCCAGGATTTCAAAAAGCATAAGTAAAGCATGAATTTTGTATTATTGCAAATCAATTTGATTTTTTTATGCGATTACGAATCACCGTTTCCTTCCTTTTTCTGCTTTTACCCGGCATATTGTTGGCTCAAAAACTCACCAATGCCGACTACATTGAATATATAAAAAAGTACAAACAGGCAGCCATCAGGGAAATGCAACTTTACAAAATACCGGCAAGCATTACCCTGGCCCAGGGAATGATTGAAAGTGGCTGCGGGAAAAGCGTGCTTGCGGTTGAAACCCGGAACCATTTTGGTATTAAATGCCAGAAAGAGTGGACCGGCGATACCTATTATTACGACGACGATGAAAAGAACGAATGCTTCCGAAAATACAACAGCGTGGAAGAATCGTACCGCGATCATTCCCTCTTCCTGACTACCCGCAAACGCTATGCTGCGCTTTTTACACTGCCGCTCAACGATTATAAAGGCTGGGCTTTCGGACTGAAACAAGCCGGATATGCCACCAACCCCGAATACCCTAATATTTTAATCCGCCTGATTGAAACCAACCAACTTTACCTGCTGGATGACACACTTGCAGTTGCCGTTAACAGCGAGCCACAGGAAAAAGCCAGGGTGAGTACGCCTGAAAAAACTGTTACATCGCACAAAAAGAAGCCCGCGGTAAAGGGTGCCACATACGATGCAAACCATGAACTAAACCAGGCGATAAATAACGATAAGAATGCGATTACCAACGAAGGCCGTATACTTTTCAGGAAGAACTATACGATGCCTGCACCCTCAGCTTTCGATGTGTTATACACCACCGAAAAAGGTCGCAAAGTTTATGAAAATGCTGGCGTGCCATTTATTTTCGCAAAAAAAGACGATACATGGTATAGTATTGCCAAAGAATTCAGGATGATGATATTCCGCGTTTATAAACATAACGATCTTCGCGACAGCGATAAAATTATTCCCGGGCAAATGATTTATCTGAAGGCGAAAAAGAAGAAAAACGAAGACGAAACTTATAAAGTTAAAAAAGGGGATTCAATGTATTCCATCGCCCAGGAAAAATGTATCAAACTCCCCCTCCTGCTCAAATACAACAATCTGCAATTGGGCGAAGAGCCTGCCCCCGGCTATATCCTTAAGCTGAAAAACTAAAATCAAACGACGACAAAAGTTATTTCTCATTAGTTTTATCACATCATTTATTTTGTAAATCAACAACTTAACTACATAATTCATATTTAGCCAAAAATATTTGTTCGGATATACGAAATAAATATAATTTTGCAGCAGCAAACAGGCACTGCGATTGTGGTGCTTAATGTGTTCTTCAGGGCAGGGTGAAATTCCCGATCGGCGGTACAGTCCGCGACTCCCCTTAAAAGGATTGAACCGGTTTAATTCCGGTACCGACAGTATAGTCTGGATGGAAGAAGAATATTGTACAGGTAAGGCATGCCTTTGCGGGTTTGTGCTTGCGTTATGCATTATTTTCAGTCATCGGCCCCTGGAGAATCTTCAGGGGATTTTTGTTTTTAACCATAACATACCGATGATACGCAACACACTCATTCTATTCTCAGTCATCATAGTGACGGCGCTTACACCCGGCTATACTTTCGCCCAGGGATACAGCATAAAAGGCACGGTAACCGATCGTTCAACCAGTGAAACCATTCCCGGGGTTACAGTAAGTATCGAAGGAAGCAGTGCGGCCACCGTTACCGATGCAAATGGAATATTCGAGTTGACCGCTGCTGATGAGAAAGTGAATCTTTTGTTCAAACACATTTCATATAAACCGGGGCTGGTTGAAGTAAACAGGAAGTCAGGACCCATTAATTTTATCGGTACCATATCGCTCGAACCCAACGTAGTAACCCTTGGTGAAATAAAGGTCCTGTCATCGTTTGTAACCGACCGCAGCACCCCGGTGGCCATCTCGGCTGTAAATTCAAAAACCATTGAACAGAAAATGGGTAACCAGGACTACCCTGAAATCATGAAAATGACGCCCGGCATTTATGCTACCAAGGAAGGAGGCGGCAGTGGCGACGACAGGCTTACATTGCGTGGCTTTCAGCAGGAAAATGTCGCGCTGCTGCTCAATGGTGTGCCTGTGAGTAGTATGGAAAACGGCCTGGTTTACTGGTCGAACTGGACCGGCCTCACCGATGCCACCGAAGCTTTGCAGGTGCAGCGGGGGCTGGGTGCTTCGCGTGTTGCCATGAATTCGGTTGGCGGAACCATAAACATAATTACCAAATCGACTTCGGCCGAAAAAGGTGGTGCACTCAGGTACAGCCTTTCCGATTATGGAAACAGCAAAACCAGCCTTGCATTTTCGACCGGGAAAATGAAAAACGGCACCTCGCTCACTTTCCTGGGATCGCATACCAAAGGGCCGGGTTTTGTGGATGCCACTTCCGTAGACGGCTGGGCCTATTTCCTGAGCCTGAGCCGGGAATTTGGTAAAAACCATAGGCTTGTGTTTACCGCTATGGGCGCGCCCGAAAAACACGGGCAGCGCAACTATGGCATGAGCCAGGCTGATTACGAAAAATTTGGGGTGAAGTACAATAAAAACTGGGGCAAATATAACAGCGAAATACTGAACCTTTCCGAGAACTTCTACCACAAACCCCAGATCAACCTTAACCATTACTGGAATATAAGCCCTAAAACATTCCTGGCAACATCAGCTTATGTTTCATTTGGCAAAGGCGGAGGCAGGTATGCCGAAGCTTTTAATTACGGTACACCCGTTTGGGATATTCGTAAAAACAACCAGATTGATTTCGACCAGGTATTCCTGACCAACAGCACACACACCGATTCGACCACGCTGGCCGATGGCTCCTGGGTTAAAGGCTATTCAAAAAATGTGCTCACCAATTACAAAGCTGATCATTACTGGGTCGGGCTGCTGAGTTCGCTTAACCTGGAGGTGAACAATAACCTGAAAATAACCACCGGAATTCATCTCCGCAACTTCCGCTCACACCTGTACGAAGTGATTGACGACCTGATGGGTGGCGATTTCTGGGTTGAACAATATGCCTGGTCGCTGGCAGGCGTTGATGGACGCGAACAGATTAAAAAACGGGGCGATGTGATCAATGTGGATAATTATTCGATGATCAGTTATGGAAACCTGTTCGGACAGGCCGAATACAAAACCGGGAAATTAACCGCATTTGTTGCTTCTACGGTATCGGGCACATATTACAGGCGCGAAGATCCGTACAATTATCCTGAAGACCCGCTCAGTGAAGCCGTTACCAAGGCAGGATTCGATGTAAAAGGAGGAGCAGGGTATAAAACAGGAGAGCATGGTAATGTGTATGCCAACCTGGGATATTATTCGCGTGAGCCATATTATAAGTTTGTATTTGTTGACTATTCAAATACAGTTGCTAAAGACCTTGCTAACGAAAAAATCACTTCAGCTGAGGCAGGGTATAACTACGAAAGCGAAAAATTTAACTCCAGGATTAACCTCTACTATACTCTTTGGAAAGATAAATCTATGCTGAACCATGAAAATATTCAAGTTATTGATGTACCCCGATCATTGGTTCGCGGACTCAATGCTGTACACTATGGGATGGAAGCCGAAATCAGCTACCGGCCTATCCAGAACCTAGCGCTGGGCGCCACCCTCTCGTTGGGAAACTGGAAATGGCAGAATGATGTATCGGCAAGCATTTATAACGACAACGAAGTACTTGTTGACAGCATGCAGGTGTACACCAAAGGATTATATGTGGGAGATGCGCCCCAGACACAAATAGGGCTATCCGCTTCGTACCATACTGCTGACGGTTTCAGGTTTGCAGCCGACTGGGTATTTTATGATCGTTTATATGCCAATTTCGACCCTGTGAACCGTAACAATCCCGACGACAGAAGCCAGCCTTACCGGATTCCGACCTATTCATTACTCGATCTGTATGCAGGCTACGATATGCAGGTAAAGCAGTTCCCGGTTTCGCTGCAACTTGGTTGCCAGAATGTTTTCGATAAAGAAACCATTATCCGTGGAGAAGACGGTGTAAACCACGACCTGGAGACCTTCAGTGGTTTCTGGTCGCTGGGCCGAACATTTAACATTTCGGTAAAAATTAGTTTTTAAACATTTGAAATATCCTGGATGTGACCTGAAGAAGTCTCCTTTTCAAGGATTTTTTTCCCAACCCAGTGACCCATCGAAAAGCAGCCTTGCAGTAAGAAACCACCGGTTGGGGCATCCCAGTCGAGCATTTCGCCAATGGCAAAGCATTGAGGCATTTTTTTAAAGGAAAAGTCGGAATTCATTTCTTCAAGGTCGATACCGCCCACAGTTGAAATCGCTTCTCCGATGGGGCGTAAAGCCTGCACCGGCAATTGAATTTGCTTGAGGCTGGCGGCAAAAAGCTCAGGTGAAAGAAAAACCTCGCGACTTGTAAATGCTTTAATAACCGATAGTTGAATATTATTCAGGTTAAAAATCTCCGCATAATTTTTTGTCCGGGCTGATGATTTCCCGGCAACTTTCGCCAACAGTTGCTCTTCGGTATTGAACGGTTTCAAATCGAGGGTAATATGAACAGGCATACCCGAATTCAACGATTTGCGTATTTCGGGCACAAGCGGGTAAATCACATTTCCTTCGAGCCCGTACTCGGTAATTATGGCTTCACCTTTGTGGTAAACGCCGTTCACCGAAACACCTGCATTTTTAAGAGGTTTGCCGGCATGGTTTACTTTGATATTTTCGGGCCAGCTGATATGTATACCACAATTCGACGCTTGAAATGGCAGGGTTTTTATTCCTTGTTTTTCAAAATATTTCAACCAGTCGCCGGTTGAGCCTGTTACCGGCCACGAAGCGCCACCCAGGGCAAAAACAGAATAATCGGCATGAACGGTAATTTTATTCCTGCCACTTTTAAAATTCAGATCTCCGGATTCTCCGAACCCGGTAAAAGCATGTTTGGTATAAAATTCAACACCCTGTTTTTCGAGCTTCAGCCTGATTTTTTTCAACACTTCGGCCGGGGTAATTCCCTTTTCGGGAAATACCCGCTTGCTGCTTCCTTCGTAGGTTGGTATGCCCAGTTGCAGCAACCATTCACGCAAAGCCAATGAATCGAAATCACAGATAGCTTCCTTTAAAAAACCGGCAGGTGTATATTCGGCAGCCAGGGTTTCGCCTGTTAACCCATTGGTAATATTTAACCCCCCGGTGCCGGCAACCAGGAACTTCTGCCCTATTGCTTTTTCTTTTTCGTACACCCTTACCTGGTGAAAAGGGCTCAGCACATCAGCCGCCATTAAGCCGGCTGGTCCGCCCCCGATAATTGCTATTTGTTTAGGTTGCATGGATGAGGATAAGGGGTTTCTTGTTTGTTGTTTCTTGTTTCTGGTTTCTGGTTTCTGG
>DGQJ01000231.1 GCA_002389705.1 Bacteroidales bacterium UBA4417 | reverse complement strand
TCCGCACCTTTGAATTGCCTACTCTGTGTGGTTTTCGGCTTCCCCTCATTTTTCGGACTTCGACTTGAAGCAATGCGCCTTTCAGTCGCGGCGAATTACTTTTAGTTGCAGGGTATCCATGAATTCAAAAGCAGTAGAGTTATGGGCAGTTAGATTTTTTCGTGTCAGTAAAATTGGTTTTACGTTAAACTTATGGTGTACCAGGTGTTCAAAAAAGAACGTTTCGTATTCCTGAATTTCGTTCTGGCTATGCTGGCTAATGATTTAACAAGTATGTTTCACGATTTGCCGGTAGCAAGCAATAATTGCTGCAGATGATGCTGCTTTTTTGGTTCTTTATGGTGCTTGCAGAAGTCAGTAAAATAATGGTGGTTTCCCAGGAATGAAATCTGTAATTCATTCCATTTATCGAGGGTAAGTCTTGTGTTCACCGACTGCATTTCGCGAAACAGTTCATCAGCCTTCGTAATAAACTGATCCGACCCCAGGTACTCCAGGTCGGCGTCAGCCAGTATTTCTTCCAGTTTGTTTTTGGGCATTTGGGGAATCTTAGTTGCCATAATCATACTGCAGATTTTTTCTACGTATTCGGGTGAATAGCCAAAGTCCGGCAGGTACTCCCAGGCAAGCAGGCAACTCTCTTCCTCATGATTTTTATAGGTTCTGATGTACCCGGTATCGTGCCAAAGTGCAGCGGTGTGAATCAATTCCAGTTCTTCGGCAGTGCAGCCTTCGCTGGTCCCGATTTCCAAAGCTTTGTCGATAACATAGAGTGTATGCTTATAATTATGATAATAATAAGTAGGCGGCAGGTTGTCCTTTAATAAATTGATTACGAAATTTTCCATTCCTGTAAATTTTAATGACTATCATCCGATTGATTACCAATTACAATTTCAGTAAAATGCTATGCTTCGGAGCGAATATAAGCTCATGAAAACAAAATATTGTTATTGCCTGTGCCCTTTCACTTTTAAAATACCGCCTGAGGCATCACTAATACTTTGCACATAAATAAATGCTTTGGGATCAATTTCGATCACAGCTTCCTGTATTTGATTAATTTCCAGCCGGTTAACAATAGCCACAATAATTTCGCAATCGGCTTTAACCTGGAAACTCCCCGGCAGGTATCCCCTTTCGCCTTTATATACGGTGATGCCCTTCCCCAACTCATTTACCAAAAGATCTTTTACATGATCGTATTTTGCTGATATGATGTTAATTGCAGTATATTGCTCAATACCATCAACCACATAATCGGTTGCCCGTGTTGCAGCAAAATAAGTGATCAGGGAATACATGGCCGTTTCGAGTCCAAAATGAAATGCCGCCCCGGCAAAAATGAAAGTATTGAAAAGCATGATGATTTCACTATTCGAGAAACCAGTCCTGCGCTTGGTAAAAACTGCAATTACCTCGGCGCCATCAATAACCCCGCCGCTGCGGATAACCAGTGCTACGCCGGTTCCGATGAGAATGCCTCCGAAAATAGCTATCAGCAGTTTGTCTTTGGTTATTGGCTGAATATCAATAAAAATAAGCCCTAAGGCTAGCAATGCCACGGATATGGAGGTCTGTACGGCAAAAGTTTTGCCTATCTTCTTAAATCCAAGATAGATAAATGGCAGATTGAAAACCAGTATAAAAATACTGATATTAATGTGGGTGATTTCGTGCAGCAGGATGGAAATACCCGTAACGCCGCCATCCATAAACTGGTTTGGGATCATAAAACCTTTCATGGCAAACACTGCCATGGCAGTTCCCAACACAATCTGCCCCATGTTTTTCAAATTCCAAACGTTAGCCCAGTTTATATCATCATTTCTTCTTTTATTTCCCATCTTGAAATCAAATTATATTATTTCAGAAATTTTAGCGGTATCATCAACAGAAAAACAGGCTTCGAGAAATACAAGAAAAGGGGCTGGATCAATTATTTAAGAGACATAAACAAACAAGTGCATACAAAGTTTACAGCCCGTTATTTTCCTAAAGATTGATATAGTGTGTACAACTCCGTATTTTTTTTCGCATCCAGATTAAACGTACCCAATTCATAGTAGTCATATAACTTCAGCCAGAGAATTTTCAAGCTGAAAACAGTGTTAATTTATAGTTAACGATGTAAACCATTTACAATTTAAACTACTTTTGCAAAAAAATTACAAACATGCCTCCTGCCCTACAATCAAATGTTGATCCGCCTTTAGGACGCATGTTCTCATTCCTTGGTAAAAGTTATTTGCATCTGCTGCGGAATAAACTTCAGCACCTGGAAATTGACCGTAATTATTTCGCTTTAATATTGATTGAAAACAACGAAGGTGAAATTAACCAGCAACAGCTAGCACTAATGCTCGGTACTGATAAAGTAAGTATTGTGCGGGTGGTTGATTATCTTTCGGAAAAGGGTTTTGTGAAGCGGGTACGCACCAATGCCGACAGGCGTAAACACAACCTGGTACTCACCGAAAAAGCCAGGGCTGCCTTGCCTGAAATCAAAAAATGTATCAGTGAACTGAACCAACTGGTTTTTTCAGGATTAACAGAAAACCAGCAATCGGAACTTTTAGCCAGCCTGGCAAACATTAAAAACAGTTTAACCGGAAACACGCAGAAAACATGAATTTAAAACTTTGGATCGGGCTGCCTTTAGTAATGGCAGCCATGATATCGTGCAAAAGCAAAGCAAAAGACAATACACTATCAAAGGAGAAACCTCCGGTTGCTGTGGATGTTATAGTTGCAGCCAATTCCGATTTTTCATCTGATATTGAAGTAAATGGCACCGTGCTGAGCGAAGAAATGGTTGAACTTCATCCTGAAACAGGCGGGCGTCTCACATACCTGAATATCCCCGACGGGGCGAGGGTTTCGGCAGGGACCATACTGGCCCGTGTAAATGATGCCGACCTGCAGGCCCAGCTTCAGCAACAAAAAGTACAGCTTGAACTGGCCACAAAAACAGAAGAACGGCTCAGGAAACTGCTTGCCGTTAACGGCGTTGACCAGGCANNCGCAAATTGACAAAACAGTAATAAAAGCTCCTTTCGACGGAAGGCTTGGTTTACGGCTGGTAAGCGAAGGAGCTTATGTTTCTCCATCAACAGTAATCGGAACTTTACAGGAAACAGATAAAGTAAAGATCGATTTTTCAGTTCCCGAAGCGTACGAAAAACTGGTTAAACAGGGTCAGACCCTGCATATCCGAACCAACACTTCTGACGATGAATTGCTGGCGACCGTGAGTGCTGTTGAACCGCAGATTAATACGGCTACCCGTAACATTAAAGTGCGCGCCAGGTTGACAAAAGGAAATGTTACTCCGGGTGCTTTTGTCAAAGTGGTTTTAAGTCAGAATATCAAGGGTATAGTTGTACCTACCAATTCTGTTATTCCTGATGCACTTTCGAGCCAGCTTGTACTGGTAAAAAACGGGAAGGCTGTCTTCCAGGATGTTGAAACCGGGATCCGCACCAGCAATATGGTTGAGATTACCAGCGGTGTTCAACTGGGAGATACCGTCGTGGTAAGTGGAGTTCTGTATGTCCGGCCAAACGCGAATGTTAAAATTAAAAAGGTCAGGGACAAATAGTTCATCAAAACTAAAATTCTGCCAGATCAGCCTTTATTTCAACTTACTACTTTCAACCACGCATACTTTTTATGAATATATCCGAGCTATCCATCAAACGACCGATACTTGCGACAGTAATGAACCTGTTTCTGATCCTGTTCGGCATTATCGGTTATACCTACCTGGGCGTAAGGGAGTACCCGGCCATTGACCCGCCGATGATTACCGTTAGCACCTCGTACACAGGCGCCAATGCCGATATTATTGAGAGCCAGATTACTGAGCCACTCGAAAAGTCGATAAACGGGATCCCGGGAATACGAACTATAACTTCGAGCAGTGCGGTAGGTAGAAGCAACATAAACGTTGAGTTTAATGTGGATGCCAACCTNNCCGGTGGTAACAAAATCGGATGCCAACAGCGACTTTATCATCCTGATGGCTGTACAAAGCCCCAGCAAGGGTTTGCTCGAACTGAGCGACTATGCCGAAAACGTACTTCAAAACAAGTTTCAAACTATCCCTGAGGTAAGCGCAGTAAACATTATCGGTCAGAAACGGCCTGCAATGCGCATCTGGGTTGATCCGGATAAACTGAATGCATACGGTCTGGCTTTTAACGATATCTCTTCAGTTTTAAATAAAGAGAATGTTGAAATTCCGTCGGGAAAAATATATGGTAATAAAACTGAACTTACCATCAGGGCGATGGGTAAACTTACCACGGAAAAAGATTTCCGCGACCTGATTATCCGCGG
>DGQJ01000253.1:2555-9680 GCA_002389705.1 Bacteroidales bacterium UBA4417 | reverse complement strand
ACGCTTGTCGAGTTGTTTTAAACGAAGGCATGGAAATTTAGGGCAGTCGTAACAGAAATGTTCCGGTGTTGATTGCAGGGCTTCGCAGTTCCTGATGATACACTGTTGGCACGATTTGGATTTGTATCCAACCTGGCTCAGGCAGCCATTACACACTTTTTTATCACGCAGGTGGGCTGAGCAAACCTCGCAATTTATTCCACAGGGAGCAATCATAGCTGGATTCATGGTTGTGAGATTTTACCCACGGCAGATGAAATATGCACTAAGCCGAAGTATGGCTGTGAAAGGATCAATCCGCGATTGCCGGCTTCACACTCAGCTATTTTGAGGGAATAATGGTAACCGGGCAGGGGCTGTGCTTTACTACGCCCGAGCACACACTGCCTATAAAGGCCCTGTAAAGAAAACCATGGTTGTGGGCGCCCAGTACTATATGGCAGGCGTTCAGTGCGATGGCTTTTTCAATAATGGTCTCTACCACCGGGCCTTTAATAACTTCGTATTCCGATTCAATTTTACGCTTGTGCAGGAATTCCGCCATCGATGCCAGGTCGGCTTTTATCTGGTCGAATTCTTCTTCTGAATCGGCAGGAATAACGGGTTGCACAACTTCATTTCCGATGTATGTTGGAACAGGGATCACTACATGAAGTATATGGACCTGGCTGTTGAAAGCCCCGGCCAATACAGCTGCATATTCAACCGCTGCACTTGCAAGATCCGAAAGATCGACAGCAACTAATATCTTATCCATTTTCAGATGTATTTGATTGTGAAATCTATTGTACAAATATAATGAATACTGAAGATAAAAGCAAGTTTTGCTGGTCGGAACAAAAGGCGAATTTGAGGAGTGCCTTATTTGATTATCAGTTTCGACGAAAAATAGGTATGCGTCCCTTTGATGTTTAACAAATAGATACCGGGTTTAAGCGATTGTACATCAATGGCAGTGCTCAGGGATTGCGATATCTTTCCGCTGATAAGTATTTTTCCTGTAAGGTCACTAATTGAATACTGCGAGATTTCTTTTATATCCTCCTGGTTAACCAGTGTGATAAAATCGTGTGCCGGGTTTGGCCATATGGCAAACTGAACCGGTGTACGCTTATCATCAATAGCATTGAGCAGGCAAACTTTTGGAAAAACGGCATTCGAAATAATGAGCCCGCCTTGTTGGGTCCACAAGGCCGGGGCTGATATCCAGTTATTGGTGCTTTGAAGTATCCATGCTGTATTAACCGGAACTTTGCCGGGGCCTGTTGACCAGAAAGCAAGGGTATCGCCGGCGAGCACGGGGAACATGGCACCCGCAAAAAACGAGCCCCCTGGCTGGAATGGTACGTCGAAGTCAACGGCGGTTAACCTGCCATTGGTTACATCGCTTACAAGGGTTGAGAGCAGCACGGTATCCGACCTGAGCAAAGTGCCGGGCTTGCCTGTTGAGGGATCGGATTTCCAGATTTGTAAAGGTATTTTTTCGTTGTGTCCTGCCGTTTGTTTTGCCTTGGCAAACCTGTATATCATCCCTGTAATTGCCAGGTTAGGCTGCATATTCTCGAAATAATCGCAAATGCCTTTATCGTTGTAAGTATTATTCCCGGCTACATAACCTTTTCCGGGGATGGCGTAATACGTAAGTGGTTCGGGCAGCGGGAAATGTAAGGTGTCGCAACTCAGGAAGTTGGGCGTTACCTTGATGTAATCTTTTTTTTCAAGGGCAAAACCATTGATGCCGTCGGAAATAGAAAGTTTAACTGTGTATTGACCAAAAGCTGCGTAGGTATGAGTCGGATGTTGAGCCAGGCTGCTGTCGCCGTCGCCAAAATACCATTTCCAGCTGGTTGGGTTGCCACTCGATTGGTCGGTGAATTTTACCGTTAAAGGAGCCGCGCCCTGCAGCTTATCAGCCACGAATCTGGCTTCGAGGCTTTTCAGTGATGAAATCTGAACCGGCTCAGTGACAGGAATTATATGATCGTGACGTACTTGCTGCGCCACACAAAAAAATGCCAGTAGGGATAAACAGGAAGTGAAAAGAATTTTCATGATGCCGGAGTTTGCACAAAGATATTGCTACAGCATCAGAAATCAAACTTTACACCGGTTTTAAATCCGAGCGTAAGTTCGTCGGTAGGCTGGTTATTTATTGATAGCACCGGTTTGAAATACCAGCGGCTTGTGGGGGTAAAATATATGCTTAACCGATTAAGGACTTCATAGTTAAAGTCGATGCCTGTTACAAAGTTCACATTTACATCGTTGTAAACCGGTTTCGAAGTATTTACCCTTGTGATTCTGGCGTTGTACTGGTTTTTGATCGAATTTTCGGTAGTCGATACCAGGTCGGGGTTATTGAGCCTGACTCCGAAACCTGCACCTGCATTGATCCAGGTCGAAAATTTTCCTTTACTGAAAAGTCTCCGCCCCAAACCGAGGTTATATGTAAAATACTGGTGTTTTTCGGAACCGACATAATCAGACTCGAGACTGGCGGTATTGTAACTTATGGTGTCAATCTTACCGCCTGGACTCATGGCTGTAACCGGCGATTTAACATCGTAGTTCATGCTTATTTCCAGCTGTTCCTGGTTGTAGGCCATACCTATGCTTGTGTTGAACCTGACTTTTTCCTTATTGTACAAAGCGGTAAGATCCACATTGTAAAATACAGAATTGTCGGTACCATTGTTTATATTTTCAGGTAGATAACCCATTGCCAGTGCAAAATGATTTGCGTTGGAAGTTTTGGCAGTTGTTGTGGGCATGCTGCTCAATTCGGTATCAGTTAATTGCGGGGTTTTTGATGTTTCCTTAACGCTTTTCCCGTTATAATTGAAAGGCGTAACCATTGGATTTGACAGGGCTATGATTTGTTCGGGAGTAAGCCCGGTTTCGTCACTGGTTTTCGATGCATTTTGAGTTTCCGCCGGTGTTTGAATGGCAAAAGCATACGTGGTATCAGGTACAATTAATGTATTGGATTCGGGAAATAGAACAGCCATTGTTTTTTGCTGATCTATTTCCGAAGAGATAGTTTCATTTGTTGTGCCGGTTAGGTTGCTGCTATTCTTTGTACCTGTCTTTTGTTTGCCCAATGCTGCGGATGAAAGTGTTGTTTCGGGTTGAACCGAAGCCAAAGCAGAGTTGTTGGCAGTTGTAACTTGGCTGGAGCCTGAAGTGTTTGCCTTTGCTGCTTCGCGGGGCTGGGTGGCTGATATTTCCTGTTGTTGAGTGGATGGGTTTATGGTTTTTTCAGTTGACAACCCGGCAAACTTCGAAACTGAAAAGAATAACAACAACCCTGCTGCAGCCGACAACGTAATGCGAATGGAGGTTTTGAGGTAAACCGTCCTGCTGAGTCGGCGCGAAATGATGCCCCAGGTGCCTTGGTCGGGTGAATGAACCGGCAACTCCTGAAGCTTTTGCTGGTAGGCGGCTTCGGCATCGAGCGCATCAAGCTTTGCCGACATACGCTTCCACATGCCGGGGTCAGCAGCATGCTTTGGCAGTTGCTCGCTCAGCCTTATTTTAATATGTTTGTTTGTTCCGTCCATGTTATTCATCCATCAATGCAGCAAGCCGGTTTTTGAGCATTTTTTTTGCATGATGCAACTGCGACTTCGATGTTCCGGTTGAAATCCCAAGCATGTTAGCTGTTTCTTCGTGCGAAAATCCTTCAACTTCAGTAAGCAGGAAAACGGTTCTGTATCCATCGGGTAACGAAAGAATTACCTTCTCAAGGTATTCGCTGTCGAGGGTATCGGGTATCAGGATCATTTCGTCGCTCCTGGCTTCTTCAAGATCAGCAAAGGCAAGGTTACGGTTTTTTGAAAGATGCCTGAGTGAAGTGCGGACTACAATGGTTTTAATCCAGGCTCCCAGCGTCGAATCGAAGCGGTACTGCGCTATGTCGCGAAAAACCTGTATAAAAGCATCCTGTAGCACATCGTGTGCGTCGTCGCGGTTATTTACAATGCGGTAAGCAATGGTGAACATGGCATCGCAATACCGGTGGTAGAGGTCGCGCTGGGCAATGCGCTTATTGTGCAGGCANNCCTCTCACAAAAGTAATACTTAATTCGCAAGCAATCACACTTTTGCTCAGTTGCATCGCGCGCTACAGTTTTTAAAAAAATAAAGGGAATTAATCCGGCTGAATGGTTGCATGCAGCTGAATATAATTCCCAAATAATTTAACGGGTCCTAAACCGGAAGAACTTATACCCGGCTTACCTGCCGGTTAAAATAAACTGTAGGTTAGTGATGCATTAACAGCCTGGCTCCAGTTTGTGTGTTTGTATTCCTGATCTGATACGTCAGGAGTTTCGGTTTCGAAATTATCTTGTTTATAAAAAAACTGCGCGTTGTATGATAGGTTTAGCCTGAGTTTTGCCGAAAGATAAAAATAGGCAGAAAACTGTGGACCCGTATAAATATTAAATGCATTTGTATGGTCGGGTTTATCTGATTTGGTTTCGCCCTCTTTCAAGGTTTGCCAGCTACTGTTCAGGTACCAGCTTAAAGTTAACCAGGTGCGTGAATTGGGATAATAGCCAAATCCGCAGTCGCCCGAAAAATCAATTGCCGGTATTACATCTGTATAAAAATCGGTTTCGGTTTCCGGATCAGGTTCTATGTTGATTACCCGGTTCTGGTAATACTGTTGTATCCCGACGCTCCCTTTCACATGGGCAAAATTCTGCCAGCTGCGGCTGGTGGGTTTTTCGTAAGCATAGCCAACTACCAGTTTCAGCGCAGCCATTTTATCTTTTGAGGTACGCTCGCCAACGAGGTCTTCCGGTAGGATATTATCCATTTTTTCGTATTCGTAACTATAACTGAAACCGGCCTCTATTCCTGTATAAATCCTGTGCCCGGTTTGTCTCACCGGGTTGTTGGCATAGGCCCAGTTGTCGTTCAGAGAAGTAAAATACGTTGCATCGGCAGCACTGAGCAGGCCCGATTGCTGTAGCAGCGAATCAATTGCAGTTATTTCAGCTATATGCCTTAAACGGTAGTCGAAAAAACGTTTGTATTTCAGTTTTGTTATCAATTGTGCAAGTGCTACAACATCTTCATCTGTTACCAGGCGTTTTTCACGATTCAGTGCACCCAGATCATCGAGCATGTACAATGCCATTTGGGCATCCTGAACCTGTTCAATACGCCCTTTCCCAATTAAAAAGGAACCGCGGACCTGGTTGTAAAAGTCTTTGTTTTTGGTTTCCTGCGAGGTGCTAAGTGTATTATTCTGCCACGCTTTCTGGCTTTCCGAGTTTCCCCTGTTGTCGATGGTAAGAGCCCCGTTTATTTCAATATATCCCTGCTTCGGATTATAAATCCTGCGAAGCCCGGTCAGATCGAGATACTCTTTATGGTTCGACGAATTGACTTTATTTTCATAATCGGAAGTGCCATTTGTATTCAGGTTATTGCCACTCGTTGAACCAATACCGGCATTAAAATACGACCAGAATTCACCTTGTGCCCTGGCCGAATTCAGGTATCGCCAATAAGATGCCCCGGCCTGGGTATTAAGCGAAAACGACTTACGGTTTCCCTCGTTAAAACCAGTCAGTTTATTATAACTTGCATTGCTGGCAAGCCCGAAATTCAGATCGAGCGATTGGTACAGGTACTCGGGATTTTTATAATCCGAGAGTCTGAATGTTGTGTTTTGAGCGCTTAAGTTTGTGATTCCTGAGAGAAACAATGCGATTGTAAGAGCAATAACTAGATGGATCTTTTTCATACGATACAGTAATTAATAAATAAAAAGGGTGAATGGGGCTGATGGTTTAGATATGCCTTAAAATTAATGGCCAAATATAAAACAAATAGGTTGTTTATGCAAATGTGTTTTAACAGGTTTTAAGACCTTTTCACCGATCCGAACCGCTTTTTTGCATATTTTATTAAGTTTCGGTGCTTTTGTTTGCGATAAAATTCCATCTTTGTTAATGGCAATCGGTTTTGATCCGTTACTTCATGAAAATACCAACAAATACTAACCAAACCTTTCATCAGAATGAGAAAAACATCCTTTAATTTTTTCAATTGCCTGATAGCGATGATGCTGCTGGCTGTTATTTTATTTTCCGGAGTTTCGGCTGCAGCGCAGAAGGCTAAGCCGAAAAAAGAAAAAAAGGAAGCAACCAAACAGGAAGCAAAATCCGACACCCTGAAATCAGGAACATTCGGGGGATTAAAATGGCGCTCCATTGGTCCTGCATTTACTTCGGGGCGTATAGCCGATTTTGCGGTTAACCCAAACAAACACAGCGAGTGGTTTGTAGCTGTGGCTTCGGGCCATGTATGGAAAACCGTAAATAACGGAACCACCTTCGAACCTGTATTCGATGGGCAGAAATCGTATTCCATCGGAGTTGTGGTAATGGATCCGAACAACACAAACGTGGTTTGGGTAGGTACCGGCGAAAATAACCACCAGCGTGCCCTGGGTTATGGCGATGGGGTGTACAAAAGCATCGATGGTGGAAAATCGTGGAAAAACATGGGCCTCAAAAACTCGGAACATATTGGAACTATTTTGATTGATCCTAAAAACAGCGACGTTGTTTACGTAGCTGCCGAAGGATCGGCATGGGGGCCTGGTGGCGATCGTGGGCTGTATAAAACTACTGATGGGGGAAAAACCTGGAAGAAAATTCTCGAAATCAGCGAAAATACAGGTGTAAATAATATTATCATGGATCCGCGTGATTCGAAAGTGCTGTATGCCAGCAGCGAGCAACGCCGCAGGCATGTGTTTACAAAAATTGGCGGAGGTCCGGAAACAGCTATTTACAAATCTGTTGATGGTGGCGAAACCTGGGATAAACTGAAAAGTGGTCTACCGGGTGTGGATATGGGTGGTATTGGCCTGGCTATCTCACCGGTTAACCCCGATTATGTATATGCAATTATTGAAGCTGCCGGCGATGCAGGTGGGTTCTTCCGCAGCACCAACCGTGGAGCTACCTGGCAGAAAATGAGCGATCATTCGGCCCAGGGTCAGTATTACAACGAAATATTCTGCGATCCGATTGATGTAAATAAGATTTACTCAGCCGAAACAGTTTCGCAGGTTACCCTCGATGGTGGCAAAACCTGGCGCGC
>DGQJ01000253.1:0-2519 GCA_002389705.1 Bacteroidales bacterium UBA4417 | reverse complement strand
TACAGGGTTCAGGTCGACAATTCAGCACCTTTTTATTATGTGTATGGCGGTACCCAGGACAACAACAGCTTTGGCGGTCCTTCGCGCACCATCAGCGGCTCCGGGGTTACCAGCGACGAGTGGTTTGTAACCTGTGGTGGTGATGGATTCTGGTCGCAGATTGACCCGGTAGATCCCAACATTGTTTATTCGGAATCGCAGTATGGAGGCATGGTTCGCTACGACCGCAAAAGCCAGGAATCGGTTGACATTCGTCCTGAGCCACACAAAGGCGAACTTACTTACCGCTGGAACTGGAACACCCCGCTGATCCTGAGCCCGCATTCACCAACACGCTTATATTGTGCAGCCAATAAAGTTTTCCGCAGCGACGACCGCGGTAACTCGTGGCAGGTGATCAGCGACGACCTTACCGCGCAAATTGACCGCAACACCTGGCCGGTGATGGGCAANNTTTGTCGGAACTGACGATGGTTTGATACAGGTTTCCGATGACGGAGGTAAAACCTGGAGTAAAACAGATAAATTTCCCGGTGTGCCCGACAATACTTATGTAAGCGACCTGATGGCTTCGCGTTTTGATGCCAACGTGGTTTTTGCTTCGTTCGACAATACGCTTCGCGACGATTTTAAACCATATCTCGTGAAAAGTACTGACAAAGGAAAAAGCTGGACTTCCATAGCAGCAAACCTTCCGAAAGATGAAACCGTTCACAGCATACAGCAGGATTTTATAAATCCAGACCTGTTATTTGTCGGAACTGAATTCAGTTTCTATTTCAGCAACGATGGTGGTAAAACCTGGGTAAAACTGTCCAACGGTATGCCTTCCGTTCCTGTTCGCGACATTGCAATCCAGAAAAGAGAAAGCGATCTGGCCCTGGCTACATTTGGCCGTGGATTCTACATTATGGACGATTATTCACCGCTGCGTATTGTAAACAAGGATATTCTTGCCAAAGATGCTCATCTTTTCCCTGTTAAGGATGCGTTGATGTATATTCCTTCCGATACCAAATACGGGCAGGGTTCAACGTACTTTGTTGCCAAAAATCCTGATTTCGGAGCTGTGTTTACTTACTACCTGAAAGATGCTCCAAAGTCGCTGAAGGATATACGCCAGGAGCGTGAAGCCAAGCTTTTCGAAAAAGGCGAGCGGATCCCACAGCCTACTGATGCTGATTTACGAAAGGAACGTGAGGAAATTCCCGCTTACCTTACTTTTACCATCACCGATGAGTCGGGCAACGAAATATGCCGCATCAATAAAGCGCCATCATCCGGAATAAACCGTATTAACTGGGATTTGCGTTACCGCGATAAATCCCCTGTATACGAAGGTGAAAAATACGATCCTTTTGCAGCAGCCCGCAGCGGAATACCGGTAATGCCCGGCAAGTACAAAGTCAGTCTTTCTATTACCGTTCGCGACAGCGTGAAACAACTGGCCGGACCTGTTGAGTTTAACGCCGTTACCCTCAATAATGGCACCCTACCGGCTTCGGATAAAGCAGCGCTGGCAGCGTTTCAGAAAAAAGTGGCTGAACTTACCCGCGTGATGAGTGGCACCAGCGATTACACTGACGATTTGCTGAAGCGCTCGTACAGCCTGCAGAATGCGCTCAATGCAGTTCCGGGAGCCAACACCCAGTTGCGCGAACGTATCAGCAAGGTTTCGCAACAGCTGGAGGATGTGAAGCTGAAATTTAACAACAACAGCAGCCGCCCGAGCGATGAGGAAAATCCGCCTGCCCCGGTAACCCTCAACAACCGGTTATACAAAATGGCCTGGGCACACTGGGGATCTACCGGCGCACCCACACAAGCCCAACTCGATGCTTATTCCATCCTCATGGCTGAGTTTCCACCAGTATACGAACAGGTGAAACGAATCGGTGAAAACGACCTGCCGGCACTCGAAAAAGAAGTTGAAAAACTGGGTGCCCCGGCTACCCCGGGAAGGCTTCCGGTATGGAATAAGTAAGTGACTTACTTATTCAAAATATAAACAAAAAGGGGATCGTGTCGGTCCCCTTTTTTAGTGATTATTTTTTGTTTACCTGAAATACATCCTGTCGCCTTTAATGCCCCTGCGGTGCAGATAAATGCCTGATTCGAGAAAATGGCTCTCGTAATGCTGGCCCATGCCGGTTTTATAATCATCCGATTCGAGCAGCAGGTAGCCTTCACCTGACTTTTCATCAAGGTAAGCTTTTGCTTGCGCCAATTCCGCAGCAGCGCCTGTTTCAAAACGATGATGGTTCAGTTCAAAACGGTCTTGTTCTGTTTTGGAATCGTTTCTGAATCCCAGTTTTTTAAGCATGTCAATCATTTTGATATCAGCGCAGCGGGTTGTATATGCATTCCACCCCAGGTAGTTGAAGCCGTTTTCAAGCAGGCAGAGCATGGCGAGTTCGGAAACAGGGATTTCAGTTTGTGTTTCGTTCCATATGATAAGTTCAATTTCTGATGACCGGGTTTCCCAGTCAAGTTCTTTTTCGCTGATCAGCCCTATTTTA
>DGQJ01000252.1:2547-5096 GCA_002389705.1 Bacteroidales bacterium UBA4417 | reverse complement strand
CAATACTACGGTAAACTTTAAAATCAGGAATACCGGAAGTGTCGATCTTCATGTAGCGCCATCCAATAACGACTGGGCAACTACTTCGGAAACAGTACCTGATCCCAACGCACAAGGTGTAATGTACACCTGGAAAAAAAGTACNNNAACGGATTGGTAACTTTTAACCCTGACCAGAACGGAAGCGGAACAAACTGGGGAGGAAGGCCGATTCCGGATAAATCCCTGCCTAATAACTATATAGCACCTTTATGGTTATTTGGTGAGCCGGACTATAAAGAGCTCTATCCATATTCAGGAATATACTACCAGCTTTATGAGGACCGGGTAATAGTTGAATACCGCGACTATAATTCAAACTTCTCGATGGGAGATCCGATTTCATTTGAAGTTATACTCTATAAAAATGGCAACATCAAATATCAATACATAATGCCTACCGCAACCAGCAATACTGTGACACAGTTCGGTACAATAGGTATTGAAAATGAAGATGGCACTGATGGTGTTATGATTTCGCAATATCAAAAAGTGGTGAACACCGATATGGCAATTACATTATATCCTGCTCATATGTACACGATACCGCCAAGCCAGACCCGGGATTTTAAAATGCTGCTTGATGCAAAATACCTTGTAGGAGGCTCCTATTCCGATAGTATTGCCTTTACCAACAACGATCCCGATGCGCTCGATTTAACCCTGCCAACCAAAATTGTTGTTACAGGCCTTCCCCAAATTACCATGCCCGATCCGGTTGTGTTCGACACGGTGCTTGTAAATCCTGCTGTACCTACCGTAACAAAGGAGTTTGAGATTAAAAACACGGGAACTGCAAACTTCACGCTTACCGGCGTTACACAGAACTTACCTGCAGATGTTAAAGTTGAAACCTATGTTAATAACGGTGGATATTGGATGTGGATGAAACTGCAACCGTCTTTATTCCCTTACACCCTTGCAGCAAAATCATCCATGAAGTACAGGGCAACTTTAACGCCGACTACACCCAAAGTTGTTCTCGATACCTTGCATGTAGCTACCACACTCACGCCGGCCAATTACAAACTTCCGGTCACTGCCAATATTTATAATCCGGCAGTAATAAGCCTGGGTGCCGATACTATTTCCTATTACGCGCAAACCAATGCTTTCACAAAGGCACATGCCGTAAAAATCGGCAACGAATTAGGTGGCCTGAACTTAGTTTACAGCCTGGTAACTGACTTCAAGCGGACTGTACCGGCAAGCGTGGCCGTTACCGGCAATACAAATCCTAAGGCTGTTACAGGTTCAGTGAAAAATATCGATCCCTTGATTTCTATGATGCCAATGAATTTGAAATCGGTATCAGCAAATACGAAAAAATCAGCAACTGCCACGGATGCATTTAACCGAATATTGTCCTGGGATACGGATACAGTAGCCAAAACACGTCTTGGTTATAATGGTTCCCGTGCATTTTATACGGCAACAGGTTTTGTGGCACCTGCCAACGGGTTCCTGCTTTCGCATGTGCAGACCTGGTTCGTTCCGGGCGACTGGACAAATTCAAAAATCAAGGTGATGATACTTGCTGGTGATGAGGATATTAACAGTTGTAAAACACTCGCGTCGGAATCATTTGAACATACCATTGTGAACCCTGACGAAAAAGGCAGCATGTTGACCTATAAGTTAGCGCAGGCAGTTAATATCAATCCAAACGAGAAGTTTTATATCGTATTTGGTTTTGAGGCGGCTCTTACTTACCCACAAGGCTGTGCTAACAAAACTGAGGTGGTTGCTAACAGGTTCTTGTTTGGCGCGCTTGAAGATTGGTACGACCTGGCAAATTACACCCAGTTTAATACCATAGGGTGGTTGACACGAGCTGTTGAAGAAGTGGCCGGCGATGTTCCCTGGGTAGTTCTTTCATCGGCTGCCAGCGGTGTAATTGAACCTACAAAGACCGATTCGATACGCTTTGATTTTACAGCCCGCACCGCTCCGAACGACGATAATATCGCTTACCTGGTTGCCAAATCGAATGATATTGCCAATCCTGAAAAGCGGATTGTACTTCGCCTGATTAAAAACAAAGGCCCTGTATTCGATAACCTCATCACCCCGTTAGAAGTATCCGAAAACGACTCAATCACGTTCCAGGTATCGGCCTTTGACCAGGAAGGCGACGGCTTTACTTTAGCAGCCGACAGTGCCTATAAGTTCCTCACACCGGTAAGTTACACCGAAACCGATCCGCTGAAAAAGACCCTGAAATATATGTACAAGCCTGATTTCAAAAGCGAGGGCACCCATACGTTCAGCTTCACCGGAACGGATCAGTACAACAGTATTTCAAAATCGGTGGTAGTGGTTAATGTTAAAAATGTGAACCACATGCCTGTAGCCATAGCCCTGGATACGATGAAATTTGCATCCTACGGCAATTACCGGATCATAACCCCCGAAGACGTATTTACAGATGCTGATGGTGATATGCAGAACCTGGAAGCCGTTTCGGGCGATGCTAAGATTCTGAACCTGTATGTTTCGGGAAACAGCTT
>DGQJ01000252.1:259-2530 GCA_002389705.1 Bacteroidales bacterium UBA4417 | reverse complement strand
ACAGATTTTGTGTTTGTAACTATTCCCGGGGACATTAAAGGCAATCTGACCGCAACTGTAATGAATCTGCTGGGAGCCGTTGTAAAAACTGAAAAGTATACACATGCCGAAGCATCTGCAAAAATCGACTTCAGCACGCTTCCATCAGGTATTTACCTGTTGAAACTTTCGGATAATACTGTTGTGAAAACAGTTAAAATAATTAAGAACTAGCATAAACTTACTGGAAACTGGATGACCGGTCGCAGGGGAGAACCTAATCTCTCCTGCGATTTTTTTTGCACATAAAAACGAAGCCATACAAACACAACTTCAGATTGGGTTCAGAGACTGGTTTTGATAGTTTCTGAGCAGTGCGATTGCAATATCACAGGGCATAAATAGGTACTATGTCTACGGATAAATAGATAAAGCTTAAACTAACCGCTAATTTGAATCTATTCGATCGGCTCACTTATTCTTCCGTCTCCCGAAATCAACCCTCCTCCTCCTTTAAACGCCAAAATCCGAGTCCTCCGTTTTTTACTTTTCTTATTTTCTATTTGCCTGTAAATAAATATGATAGCTACTCGCTGTAGAGGTATTGTTCAGGTCTTTTTTTTCACTGTAGGTGTTTTTCTCAGGTGTCTTTTTTCATTGTATAAGTTTTACTCAGGGAGATTATTATCCCACGCGAAAGAGTGCGAGTATTTTTGTTGCTGGTTACCATAACGAATAGAAATTATGAGAAAAGAAAAACTAAAAAATGAAACAGGTGAAAATCTGAATACCGATCTTACTTCTTCGCCCTTACAAACGGACCAGGAAATCCAGGAACAGATGGACAAGCGGAATGAGGAGAACCAGGCATTGAAAAAGCTGCTGGAAAACCTGAAAACATCTTTTCCGAAGCCTGAAGCTAAATCATAAAAGCGCGGGATAATAATTTTTTTAAAAAATATNNAAATCCTATGGACAGGAGTTTAAGAACGGGGTACAGCAAGGCGTAATCCGGATAAAAATCAAGCCGGAAGTAGCCACCACCATGAACGTGAGCAGTACCATGAAAGGCATGATAACCACCGGGATCCAGGAACTGGATAGGGTAAACAAAGCGTATTCGGTTACCGAAATGAAGCGGGTTTTTCCCTATTCTGCGAAATATGAGGGGAAACATATGAAGCACGGTCTGCACCTGTGGTACGAACTAACGGTAACCTCAAAAGCCACCTCGCTGGATGTAGTAAAAGCGTATTCGAAACTACAGGCGGTTGCCATTGCGGAGCCCATACACGAAGCGGTGCTGATAGACGGCAGCGGCAAGCCCACTTATGTAACAATGCCGGAGGCACGTTCAGCAAACAGCGAATATTTTAACGATCCTTACCTGCCCAAGCAATGGCATTATAACAATACCGGCCAAACCGGCGGAACCCCCGGTGCCGATATCAACCTGTACAACGCCTGGGGCATAACCACAGGCAAGCCGAATGTAATTATTTCCATCCACGACCAGGGCGTAGATTACAGGCACGAAGACCTGTCAGCCAACATGTGGGTGAACGAAGCCGAGAAAAACGGGAAGAAAGATGTGGATGACGACGGCAACGGCTATGTGGATGATATTAACGGGTTTAACTTTACCAACAACTCGGGCATCATCGACCCGATGTACCACGGCACCCACGTGGGCGGCACCATAGCAGCGGTGAACAACAACGGCATAGGTGTTTGCGGCGTTGCCGGCGGCTCAGGCAAAGGCGACGGGGTACGCATTATGACCTGCCAGATATTGGGCGGATCACACGCAGGCAATACCCCAATGTCCTATGTATTTGCAGCCGACAACGGCGCAGTGATCTCTCAAAACAGCTGGGGCTATCAAAGCCCGGGTGCTTATGACCAGGCGGTACACGATGCCATCGATTATTTTATAGCCGAAGCCGGCGATTACCCGGGTAGCCCGATGAAAGGCGGCGTAGTGATATTTGCATCGGGTAACAGCAATACAGACTTAATGATGTACCCGGCCGCTTATCCACCGGTTATTTCAGTATCAGCGTTAGACGCATTTTCAACCAGGGCCGGCTATTCCAATTACGGCACCTGGGTAACTATGTCAGCCCCCGGAGGTGAAGCAGAAGATAACACCTTGCCCGGTGCCGACGTAAACTTCAAGAATGGCATTATGAGTACGCTGGATAAAAACGGGTATGGTTACCTGGATGGCACCTCCATGGCATGTCCCCACGTTTCGGGAATCGCCGGCCTGGTAGTTTCCAAATACGGCGG
>DGQJ01000252.1:0-123 GCA_002389705.1 Bacteroidales bacterium UBA4417 | reverse complement strand
TTCAACCAAAGAGATCAGCCAGGCCACGATGGCTTTCGCAAAGATCATCACCATAAAGAATACCGGGGCGGTAGGATCAAAGATGAATTACGAAGTTCCGAACCTTCAGGCCGTGACGAAATA
>DGQJ01000056.1 GCA_002389705.1 Bacteroidales bacterium UBA4417 | reverse complement strand
ATAATGGCTCCCATGGATGTTCCGGCAATGTAATCAATAGGTACTCCATTTTCTTCGAGCGCGCGCAATACCCCGATATGCGAAACCCCTTTGGCACCTCCGCCACTCAGCACAACTGCAACTTTCTGGGCACCGGCCGACAAAAAGCAGAGTAACAGAAGTAACAAGAGACTATTTTTTTTCATGAAACACCAGTACTGATAAGGGATATGCAAAGATAAAAAAATCCGGCAGGAAGGCCGGATTTAAGATCAACTTTATAAACTCGAAAAAAATGAGCTGACTGAAAGGTTAAACTTTTTGCAAAGCCTGTTCAAGATCGGCCATCAGGTCATCAACATCTTCTATTCCCACCGAATAACGTACCAGCCCGTCGGTAATACCGGCCTTTAATTTTCCTTCAGCCGTCACTTTCGAGTGGGTCATGGATGCCGGGTGCTGTATCAGGGTTTCGACACCACCTAACGAAACTGCCAGAATGGCCATCTGCACACTGTTCATCATTACCCTGCCGGCCTCGAGACCACCTTTCAGCTCGAAACTAATCATACTTCCGAAGCCATCCATTTGCCTTTTCGCCAGTTCGTGCTGCGGATGCGACGCCAGCCCGGGATATTTAACCCACGCAACTTTGGGATGATTTTCGAGATAGGAAGCCAGTTTCATTGCCGACTCCTGCGCCCTGTCAATACGGATGCTGAGCGTTTTTACACCTCTTATCACCAGGTAAGCCTGATGTGGATCCATGTTAAACCCAAGTGTTACCATGATGGGTCGAAGTTTTTTATACAAAGTTTCGTCTTTGGCTATTACAACTCCACCCACAATATCGGCATGACCATTTATAAATTTTGTAAGCGAATGAAGCACGATATCGGCTCCCATTTCGATAGGACGCTGAAGATAAGGGCTGCAGAATGTATTATCAACCGCCACTGTAATCCCATGCTCATGGGCCAGTTTACAACAAGCTTCCAGATCGGTAATTTCCATAGTTGGATTTGCCGGTGTTTCGATATAAAGCAGTTTGGTTTCAGGCCTGATTGCACTTTTTACTTCTTCAATATTGGCAGTATTTACAAATGTTGATTCAACACCGTATTTTTTATAATAGGTTTCGAGCACCACGCGCGAAGGGCCATATACCGCTGCGGAGCTTACCACATGGTCGCCCTGGGCAAGCATAGCGCCGTATACTGTGTTTACTGCAGCCATCCCCGAACTGGTTGCGATCCCGCCAAAACCTTCTTCGAGTTCGGCCAGCAAGGTTTCCAGCGCGTTGATGGTTGGGTTGCCTATACGGGTATATATGTATCCGTTACTTTCGCCTGCAAAACAGGCCGCGCCGTGTTCGGCATTATCGAATTTGAATGTCGAAGTTTGATAAATGGGTACTGTTGCGCTTCCAAGTGCATCGTTAAAGTCGCCACCATGAATGAGTTTGGAGTTAAATCCGATTTTTTTGTTTTTCATTACCGTAAAGTTAAATTTTGTTTGTTATATGCTTTTTCCCGGGCAAGAGTCCGGGTATTAATCCCATAATTTTTATTTCCTATTCGTAAGCACCGATGCCAGCCCCTGGAACAACGACTTATCAGGAACACTCTTAAACACGCCTTCCCTGGCTGTTTTCACATCTTCTATAGTATAGAAAGCAGTTGGATGGTATTGGTGCAAGGTATCGAGGAACAACGAAATTTCTTTACGCCTGATGATTGAAAAGATCACCTTAACCTTTCCTTTGGCTCCATCGGCATCAAGAACAGTAAGTCCGAAATTATGTGATTTTAATGCCTGAATCAGCTCCGGCGATTCACTCGAAAGGATTACCCGGATAATGGATGTCCCGATAGAGAGTCTTTCTTCGAGCGCTATGCCAATAAAATTACCCGTTGCAAAACCAGCTCCATATGCTACATAACACAACCAGTTATCGAGGTGTTGCATAATCTGGCCAATGGCAAGCAACCAGATAATTACTTCAAAAAAACCAAGGAAGGGTGCGATGTTTTTCATCCCCTTCGAGATAAAAATCAGCCTGAGCGTTCCTACGCTCTGATCCATGATGCGTGCCAAAAAAATCAAACCCGGTAGCAGAACCCAGGTTAAAAACCAACTATTGGAAGACAATAAATCCATCCTGTAAAACGCTCAGATCAAGGCGCTAAATTAGTATTTTTAATATAGATCAATCATGATTCCTGATAAATATTTAAAGCCCAAAACATATTGCAATAATTATCAATTCAACCTTATTTGCAAACAAGCGTTTGTTTAACTTTGTTTTCATCAAATCAATCTAAAACTTCCTATAAATGAAAAAACTCCGCAGCATTCTCTTTTTCGTTTTAATATTGTTCCCGTTCTTTCTGATAGCCCAGGACGAAGCCAGGCTTATGCGCTTTCCCGCGATTCATGGCGAACAGGTTGTTTTCGCCTATGCCGGCGATTTATATACCGTACCCATACAGGGAGGCATGGCCCGCAAACTAACCAGCGACCCGGGCTATGAAATGTTCCCGCACTTCTCACCTGATGGCAAAACAATTGCTTTTACAGCTCAATATGACGGGAATACCGAGGTTTACATCATGCCTGCAAATGGAGGCGTACCTGTAAGGCTTACCATTACTGCTACACTCGGACGCGACGATATCAGCGATCGTATGGGGCCCAACAATATTGTGATGGGTTGGGCACCCGATGGCAGGAATGTTATCTACCGCTCGCGCAAGCAAACCTTCAACGACTTTACAGGACAGCTCTTTACTGTGCCTGTGAGTGGTGGAATGTCGCAAGAGCTCCCCTTGCCTACCGGCGGATTTTGTTCTTATTCGCCTGATGGCAAACAACTGGCCTACAACCGGGTGTTTCGCGAATTCAGAACCTGGAAATATTACAAGGGAGGCATGGCTGATGATATTTGGATACATGATTTTAC
>DGQJ01000057.1:5885-6515 GCA_002389705.1 Bacteroidales bacterium UBA4417 | reverse complement strand
CATAATCCGAAATTTACTTGCCGGCAACGATACGTTTGTTATCATGCCTACCGGTGGTGGCAAATCGATGTGCTACCAGTTGCCAGCCATGATATTGCCCGGAACGGCCATAGTAATTTCGCCCCTCATCTCGCTGATGAAAAACCAGGTTGATGCCATGCGCCAGTTTGGTGCCGATATTGGTATTGCACACGTTTTAAATTCATCACTATCCAAAAATGAGATCATACAGGTAAAAAATGATTTAACCAAGGGTGTTACCAAATTGCTTTATGTTGCACCTGAATCGCTGACCAAAGAGGAAAATATTGCCTTTTTCAGGGATATCAAAATATCGTTTTATGCCATTGATGAGGCGCATTGTATTTCGGAATGGGGGCACGACTTCAGGCCAGAATACCGCAGGCTGAGGCCCATTATTGATGCCATTGGCCAGGATGTTCCGGTGCTGGCGCTAACAGCCACGGCAACACCCAAGGTACAGCAGGATATTCTGAAAAGCCTGGGCATGCAGGAAGCGGCATTGTATAAATCGTCGTTTAACCGCTCTAATCTTTATTACGAAGTGCGTCAGAAAAACGATGATGTTAATAAGGAAGTGATCCGGTTTATAAAAATGCATACCGGCAA
>DGQJ01000057.1:0-5835 GCA_002389705.1 Bacteroidales bacterium UBA4417 | reverse complement strand
GATGTGAGGTTTGTGATCCATTACGATATGCCCAAAAGCCTCGAAGGATACTACCAGGAAACCGGTCGCTCGGGCCGCGATGATGGCGAAGGAATCTGCCTTGCGTTTTACGCATACGAGGACATTGAAAAACTTGAAAAATTCAGTAAAAACAAAGGTGTAGCCGAACAGGAAATTGCCAACCAGCTTCTGATGGAAGTGGTTTCGTTTGCCGAATCGGCCATGTGCCGTCGCAAACAGTTGCTGCATTATTTCGGCGAAATATACCCCGAAGAGAACTGCGGCAATTGCGATAACTGCCTCCACCCAAAAACTCTGATCGACGGCCGCGAGTATGTTGACCTTGCGCTGGAAGCCGTACTGGCAACCAAGCAGCTATGCAAAGCCAAGCATATTGTAAACATCCTGATCGGTAAAATGTCGTCGAATATCAAATCGTACAAGCATAACGAACTTGAGATTTTCGGCAAGGGCATGGAAGAAAGCGAACATTTCTGGGACGGCGTTCTGCGACAGATGCTTATCGAAAGACTGGTAGTTAAGGATATTGAAAACTACGGTATCCTGAAAATAACTCCCGAAGGACAAAAATTCCTGAAGAAACCTTACGCTGTGATGGTGGCCAAAGATGCCGATCCCGAAGAAGGCGACGACGAGGAAATGTTGGCTGGCGGGGGTGCCCGTACAAGTACTACTGACAAAACGCTGTTTTCGTTGCTTAAAGATCTCCGCAAGGAAATTGCACGCAAGGAAAGCCTGCCCCCGTTTGTGATCTTCCAGGATCCCTCGCTCGAGGACATGGCAATACAGTACCCGATTACCATGGATGAACTGCAGCGCATAACCGGTGTAGGTGCCGGCAAAGCACAGAAATATGGAAAGCCTTTTCTGGAGCTCATTGCTTCGTATGTTGAGGAAAATGAGATTATCCGCCCCATGGATATGGTGGTAAAATCGGTGGTCAACAAATCGGGATTAAAGGTGTATATCATTACCAATATCGATCGCAAAATATCACTCGAAGATATTGCAATTGCCAAAAACCTGACCGCTGATGAGCTTCTTACCGAGATTGAAAGTATTGTTGACTCGGGCACCAAGATAGACCTCTCGTATTACCTGAACGAAACTATCGATCCATATCATATGGAAGAGATTATCGAGTATTTTGAGGAAGCGGAAACCGACTCCGTGGAACAGGCGCTGAAAGATTTGGGCGAAAACGAGTACACCGAAGAAGAAATCAGGCTTGTACGTATCAAATACATTTCGGAAGTTGGTAATTAATTCATTGATCAATACGTGTTTTTTTTAACTTCGCAGCCTGATTCATAAATATATGGATCAGGTTGTTTTTATACTCATCCTCATATTTCGAAAAAAATGACAGAAGACCTCAACAACACAAGCACCTCTGCCACTGAGCCAGTAGCTCCATTACACGAAAACATTGCGCCGGCAACTGAAAATGCGGCACCTTCGCAAAACAAAACAAATCCGATATTACTTGCACTCACCCTGGTTGCCCTGGCCGGAGTTATCATTCTTTTTATACTGCATTTTGCGGGTAATAAAAATATGACAACATCGGGAGTTATGGATAAAGCGCATAAAGGTGCCATATCGGTTGCTTTTGTGAATAACGACAGCATTTTAAGCCATTACGAGCTGGTTAAAAAAATGCGTGCTGACCTCGAAGCCAAAGGGAAACGCCTGGAAGGTGAAATTGCTGCCCAGCAACAGGCATTCGAAAAAGATGCTGCCTATTTCCAGGATCAGGTAAAAAAGAAGGCCCTCAGTGACAAAAGCGCCCAGGAAATATATGGACAGCTACAGCAAAACCAGCAAAAAATATATGCACTCCGCGACAGGTATGCTGCCGAACTGCAGCAGAGCGAGATGGATATGAATGTAGCCCTTATCGATTCGGTGATGAATTTCCTGAAGAGGTATAACGAAAAATACAAATTCGACTATATACTGGGTTTCACCAAGGGAGGTAACATTCTGTATGCCAACGATACGCTGGATGTAACCAACGACGTGATCAGAGAACTGAACGCCGCCTACCTGAAAGAACACGGGAAATAAGGAATTTTATTTNNGCTGATTCTTTCGGCATGCGGCAGCATATTTAGTTCCAAACCCATGGGTACGCTCAGCGAAAAGGAAATGGTTGATATGCTTGTTGATATTAATCTCACTGAAGCTTCGCTGAAAATCGGCAGCGATACAACGGGTCGTGGCATTACTGATACCACTAATATGCGCATCCGCTTTGCCGAGGTTTTCAGGAAACACGATGTTGACCCCGATGATTTCAACACAAGCCTGATATACTACCTTGAGCACATCGACGACCTGGATAAGATTTATGCGGAAGTGATCACCCGGCTCACCACGCTTGAGGCTACTTTACGCGAAGAATACGGGAATGGCAACGGGGCAGTTAATGCAAATGGTGCCCCGATAGGCAACCCATTTAACAACCGCTGGTTTAAAACACTGATGAAAAACCCGCAACCTGGCGAAATACAGTACTTTAGCCCGGCTATCTATCCTTACACCAATCAAAAGGATATGCAGCCTAGCCCTCTGCTCAAGAAATTATTATAAAAAAAGCCCTGGTTCGATAGCCAGGGCTTTTTTTGAATCCGCAAGGGTTCCGAAATTTAGGCTGTTCGTCAGCAGGCATATTGCCCTTTTAATTGTTACATTCTACCTATTGTTTTGTGGCTATTGCAGTATAATCATTTTTTTCGCCACCTGCAGTAACTGACAAATTCCAGTTCATGACTGTTTTTGCAACATTCGAAAAACTGCCTGCGCCCTGCACTACCCAGGAACTGTTTACTAATTTTTGCTGCGAAATCACCACCTGGCTGGTAGTTACCAGGCCAACAGCATAAATATCATTTGAGCCCGGATTACCAAAATTGGCGAGCAGAATCTGGCTTGAATTGGCTGGATCTTTGGTAATGGTTACAAGATAGCTCTGAACTTCGGTGCTTTTGAAGCTTTCAATAAACTGCCATTCGCCCACGTATGCATCGCGGGGATCGTCCGAAACCGGATCACCATCTACCGGTTCGCAGGCTGAAACAACCAGGATAACGAGTGTGGACAGAAACAGTGAAAGACTTAAAATGGTTTTCATGGGTATGGTTATAAAATTTAGTGAGAAGATTTTATTACATGCTGAAATACAGCCGTACGAATAATGTGCAAGAAGCAAAAACTATGCCTCAATAATTCCGGGCAAAAACAATAGCAGCCTTATTTCCCTCAGCATGGGGCCATTACTTGCCTTTCACTTCAGCGAGTATGCCATCGGCCAGCCTGCTTGCGCCAATGCGGAACAGCTTGTTATTTAACCAGGCATCACCACAGATATTTTTCACCAGCAGGTAATAGAACAATGCCTGGTCGGGAGTAGAAATACCACCGGCAGGTTTAATGCCGATCCTTACACCGGTATTTTTGAAATGAGCGCTGATTACGTGGAGCATTTCGGCCATAGCTTCGGGAGTAGCAGCAGGCTGCACCTTTCCGGTAGATGTTTTTATAAAATCGGCACCTCCGCTTATCGCCAGTTCAGAGGCTGACCTGATATGATCCGCGGTAACAAGTTCACCGGTTTCGAGGATAACTTTAAGATGCACGTTGCCGCAGGCTTCCTTCATGGCAGCTACTTCTTCAACCAGCGCCTGGTGGTTGCCGGCCAGGAAAACACCCCGCGATATTACCATATCCACTTCATCGGCACCCTGCTCAACTACATATTTGCATTCGTTCACCCGCAGGTGCAAGGGCAGTTGTCCGGATGGGAATGCCCCGGCAACAGAAGCAACATGCACACCGCTACCCACCAGGAGCTGTTTTGCGAGTTTTACAAAAGGTGGATAAACACACACTGCCGCCGGCAAGGGCAGGTTATGCTCACCAAAACTCAACGCCTTGGCGCACAATATCTTAATGCGTTCATCATTATCAGTACCTTCGAGTGTGGTAAGATCGAGCAGGCTGATGATGTGCGACAGAATTTCCTTTCGTTCCTGCAGGCCGGCAATTTCCTTCTGCAGGTTGTTGATTAACGTTTCCATATCTTATTAAATTATTTATGCGCTGAAAATATTTTTTATTCTACTGAATACATGAGTGTTAAAAGCCGGCTGAAGCCTACAAACATCCATTTGGAATATTGCAGCCTACAGCTAAACTTCAGGTTTACAAAAGTACGTTTTTAAATACACAAGAGGCTGAGATTTTCAGAATATTGATCCCTGGCAACTGATGAAATTACAGCTTTTTAATTGGCTGCCCCGCCGAAAACTATCTGCTTTTTTATCATTTCATGACTGATGCGCAAGATTAACATTTTTAGCAAATAGGGGAAAAAGCTGAGTTTTCGAACCCGGGTATCCTGACCCGAAAAGCACAATTCCGGCTAAAAAATTTTTTTGAAATACCTACTGAAATTTCATCATTCAGTAACCAGTAATCCTTGTCGGAGCTAAAAGCTGTATCTTGTTGTTTATTAGTTTTTTACGCAATTAACACACAAATTATAGTTTAGAACGCCACAATGACTTTTAAAACTTGAATACGAGCAAACTAACGAAGTAATTCAGGCTCAAATTTAAACGAAAAGAATATTGCAAAATGCCTATTACAAATCGGGCATTTAGCTATTAACTAATACACTCCATTACTTGGACATCCGGATCTTACTACACCTATCTGATTATCTGTTATTTACCTACAAAGAGGAACTATGAAACGGGCTTTACTCAACCTTAGCAGGGCGTTTATGTCAATCAGGCATTTGCTACCTGTTTTCTTGTTTACACTCATTGGTCTTGGCCTTAGGGCACAGTGTCCAGCAACAGTGATCTCAACACCTGCATCAGCAAATGTATGCTCAGGCGACTCAGTACTGATGGAATGTACCTCAGCCGGCCCGTGGCAATGGTACAAAAACGGTGTGATGATCCCCGGTGAAACCAACAACACCTGCTATGGTTATGATGCTGCAAATTACACAGTTAAGGCCGGTGGGTGCGCTACGCAATCCGTTCCGGTAACAGTAACTTTAAAACCACTGCCCTTTGTAGCTATTTCATGCAATGTTCCCGTTTTGTGCTTTGGTCAGCAGG
This sequence comes from Bacteroidales bacterium UBA4417, assembly GCA_002389705.1. Lineage (GTDB taxonomy): Bacteria > Bacteroidota > Bacteroidia > Bacteroidales > UBA4417 > UBA4417. The sequence continues at coordinate 679 of DGQJ01000057.1, read as the reverse complement.
CCAGGCTCTCCGTTTCAACCGGCCCGAATGTAACCTGGGTATGGATTAAGCCAACCACCCTGTTTCCAAGTGTTACCAATCCACTCACGGTTTCGCCAACTGTAACAACTGAATACCAGGTAGTTGGTGCAAACACGCTAACCAATTGCGCCAATACGGCAAAAATAACCGTTGTGGTTGATCCTCCGCTGAATGCAGGTACTGCCAGCGGAAATCAGCAGATTTGTCCGGGTAATACGCCGGCAGCCATTACAGCCACGCCGGCAACAGGCGGCAGCGGAACTTATATTTACCAGTGGCAAAGTAGCACAACCAGCGCTACCACCGGTTTCAGCGATATTCCTGGAGCAAATTCACTTACCTACCAACCCGGACCCACCAGCCAAACCACATGGTACAGGCTCGTGGTAACATCATTACCCTGCCAGGATGAAAATACAAATACCGTAACCATCCAGGTAAATCCTACACCAACCGTTACTAGCCCGGCGGCTCAATCCACATGTTCAGGCAATGCATTCAATTATCACCCAACCAGCAATGTTGCCAATGCCACATTCACCTGGACTGCCTCAGTAACCAGTGGAACAGTTCTCGGTTTTACAGCAAGCGGAAGCGGCGACATAAACAATACTTTATCGTTACCAGCCGGGGCTAACACCACCGGAGAAGTAACATA
>DGQJ01000293.1:711-16523 GCA_002389705.1 Bacteroidales bacterium UBA4417 | reverse complement strand
ATATTCGATTGAAAATAGGAAAATTCGATATCTGGATATTTATTTTTCAAAACGTCCAGAAAGGAAGTGAAGGATTCGCTGCCATAGACACCGGGTTCGCGTAAACCGAGTAAATTCAGGTTAGGGCCATTGATAATACAAATCTTCATGGATTCAGGATTTGTGAACAAATTTAATCATTTCCATGATTCAAGCTACTAAAAGTTAAAAACACGTTTATCCCGGAATCTAAAATCTTGCATTCAAAATTAAATATACTTTCAGCCTGTATTATTCAAAATTAACTACTTTTGCATTGAATTTTTGAATAGGGGTGCCTTAACAAAACGGGCTGAGATCAAACCCATTGAACCTGATGCGGGTAATGCCGTCGAAGGGATGGACAAACTTTAAATGAATGGATTTCCCTGTTCGCCATTTGAAGTTTAACGAACAACAAAATAAATAATGAAAAAGATGATTGTGCCGGCATTGCTGGTAATGATGCCATTTTTTGGAGTGGCACAATTGAACCTTTCGGGTAAAGTTATTAACTATTTAACCCGTGAAAAACTCCCTGGAGCCGGAGTAAGAATACTCAATACCTACTATGCGGCAGCCAGTGATAACTCGGGAAGTTTTGAGCTTAAAAACATCAGGAAGGGTAAATACAATATTGTTACCAGTTACATTGGTTTCAGCAACGATACTCTCGAAGTTAACCTTGATGCCAGCAAAACCATTACGATTGAGCTCGAACCCGTAGCTATAATGCAGGACGAAGTTATTGTAAGTGCAACACGTGCCGGAAATAATACACCTGTAGCGCATCAGAACCTGGATAAAAAAGCAATTGCAACCATTAATTTCGGGCAGGATTTGCCTGTATTGATAGGTAACAGCATTTCGGCAGTTGCTACGTCTGATGCCGGTAACGGCATGGGATATACGGCATTACGAATTCGCGGTACTGATATGACACGTATTAATGTGACTATTAACGGGCTTCCGCTTAATGATCCGGAATCGCATAATGTTTACTGGGTCGACTTGCCCGATTTTGCTTCGTCAACTGACAACATACAGATTCAGCGAGGCGTAGGCACTTCAACCAATGGCGCTTCAGCTTTCGGCGCAAGCATCAACCTGCAGTCGTCGCATCTGAAAACCGAACCTTACGCTGAATTTAGCAGTTCTTTTGGGTCTTTCAACACCCTTAAAAATACTTTATCCTTTGGATCAGGGCTTCTCAACAAACACTTCAGTATGGATGGAAGGATTTCGAAGCTTAATTCCGACGGATATATTGACAGGGCTTCCTCCGACCTGTTATCGTACTATATTTCAGGTGCATATACTTCGGGCAAAGACTTACTCCGGTTTAATATCATATCAGGCAAAGAAAAAACCTACCAGTCGTGGGATGGTGTTCCATCCAACGTTCTCGACACCAACCGCACCTATAACGGCACAGGTTCGTATTATGATAATTTTGGAATACAACATTATTATGACAATGAAACCGATAATTACGTTCAGACCCATTACCAGGCTATTTATTCGCACGAGTTTAATAAAAAACTTTACCTGAATGTTGCCGCACATCACACCATAGGTGCAGGATATTATGAACAATACCGCGAAAGTGATGATCTATCGGATTACGGAATTGAAAATATACGCCTGAATGCGCCATATTACCTGATCGGTGCTGACACCATTCAGGCTCCCGACAGCACCATCAGCCAATCGGACCTGATCAGGCAAAAACACCTGGCCAATACTTTCAGCGGGCTCACATGGTCGCTGAATTACCACACTGCCAGGTTACAAACATCCATCGGCGGATCGTGGAACACCTATACCGGAAACCATTTCGGGAGAGTAATCTGGTCGCAGTTTACCGGGAACAGTGAAATTAACCACGAATGGTATCGGAGCAAGGCTTTGAAAACTGATTTTAATATTTACACAAAAGCTGAATACCTGCTTGCCCCTAACCTGCATGCCTGGGCCGATTTACAATACCGGAGAATTTATTATTCCCTTGAAGGTGTTGATGACGACCAACGTGATATTACACAGAAGCATACATTTAACTTTTTTAACCCAAAAGCTGGTTTATCATTCGATCTGAATACGAACCAAAATGTTTACGCTTCGGTATCAGTAGCCAATCGTGAGCCGAACCGCGACAATTTCGTGGATGCAGACCCAACAAAACCCGCCCCTACTCCTGAAAGACTTTATGATGCAGAAGCTGGTTACACGTACAACAACAGCCATGTTTCGCTGAGTGCAAATGCATACTATATGTATTATCACAACCAGCTTGTACTCACAGGAGCTATTAATGATGTTGGTGCACCGGTGATGATTAATGTTCCGGTGAGTTATCGCGCGGGCATTGAAATGTCGGCCAAAGTTCTGCTGAGCCGCAACCTGAAATGGGAACCTGCCATTACCCTTAGCCGGAACAAAATAAAATCGTTTACCGAATATATCGATAACTGGGATACCTGGGAACAAATTGCAACCGAACATTCAAATACGGATTTATCGTTTTCGCCGGCCGTTGTGGCTAGTAACAGCTTTAGCTGGATGGTTACCAGAGGATTTAACATTAACCTGATCAGTAAGCTGGTAGGCAGGCAATACATTGATAACACTCAGAGCAGCGATCGGCAATTGGATCCCTATTTTGTAAACAACCTTCTTCTCAGTTATACCATAAATCCGAAGTTTGTTAAGGAGCTAGGGTTTTCATTCATGATCAATAACCTGTTCAACGAGGAGTACGAATCAAACGCCTGGGTTTACCGATATTCGTCGGAAGACACCATGCAGAAACTTGACGGTTATTTCCCGCAGGCAGGCATCAATTTTATGGCAGGAATTTCGGTGAAGTTTTAAAATACCGGACTAACTTACGATTTACGATTTACGATTAGGGGTAATTGTAAGTTGTAAATCGCAAGTCGTATTTGCGAAATTTCATACCTTTGCAACGTATGCCAAATATCATAACAATAAAGAATAAGAAAGCCGGGTTCGAGTATTTTCTCGTTGAGCAGTTCACTGCTGGCATTGTGCTGTTGGGTACCGAGATAAAATCGGTGCGTGAAGGTAAAGTGAACCTCACCGACAGTTATTGCGCTTTTAACGGAGATGAACTATACCTGCTCAATGCTCATATTTCGGAATATAAATTCGGCAACCAGTTTAACCACATCGCCAAGCGGGCCCGCAAGCTGCTGCTGAACCGGCGTGAGTTAAAGAAAATAATGGGAAAAACCCGCGAAAAAGGACTCACCATTGTGCCGGTGGAGCTTTTTATCAATGATAAAGGTTTCTGTAAGGTTACCATCTCCATTGCCAAGGGTAAGAAAAACTACGACAAACGAGAAACCCTCAAGACCAAGGATAATAAACGCGAAATGGAACGCAGGCACGAGGACTAAGTTTGCCGGCGTATTTCTCATTTATTTTATTGCTCACCCAAAGCCATTATTGCAAGCTTTTTTATTTTTTGTAACTTTATGAATATTAATTATCTGTATCTTTAAAGAAAAATATCAATTTAGCACATCACATGAAGAAGACCGGAACCAGCAAACATCATTTCCTTCCCAGAACATACCTTAAAAATTTCGGTATCGTACGGGATCATGATTTTTATGTGCATGCGTTGCAAAAAGATCAGGATATTAATCTGGTTACTGAAAAACGCATTTCGGATTGCTGCGCTGTAAATTATAAGAAAACACCGGTTAAAAGCGAAAAATCAAATCAGAAACTCGAAGATATTTATACGGATATTTTTGAAAACCATTACGAGCGTTTATTTTCGATACTCACCAACGACGATATTACCGAGCTCTCGGATGAGATGAAAAAAAGTGCGGTTTCAGCCGTAATTTCGATTTTTGGCAGGAATACGAGCTGGAAGGATCTGATCCATCATTTGAATACACAATCAAAAAAGGACTTCAGGTTAAACAAGCTGTTCAGGATTGATCACTATTTCGATGCGCGGGGGATGCGGGTTAATATCAGGAACAAAACGCTGGAAGAACTACAGATCAATGACAAAAACATTTCACGCATTCCACTGGTTGTTACACAGCTTAAATCGGCATTGCATCTGATTGAAGCCAGGCAATTTGACTTCATTAATATATATAAAATTGCCGACGACAGTGAATTTATTACATCTGATAATCCAGTGGTTGCTATTAATATCAATAAGGTAAAAAGTTCAACTTTCGATATTGATAACGCTTACTATATGCCGATCAGCAGCAAATACCTGCTTGCAGTCTTTCCAAAAGAGAAGAATCCCTCGCACAACAAAATAATCCGTATCCTTATTAATAAGGAGTGGGTTGAAAGTTTTAACAATATGCAGCTCTTTAACAGGAACCAGTATATCATAGGTTCGAAGGAAGCTATTATAAATGCTTTGAGCAGTTAACCTGCAAAAAGCATTTATCCTCCTTCAACAATTATTTTTTATAGTTACTGCAGCCATATAGAGGCTTAACAAGGAATTGGTTCGCAATACAATACGTATATCTCTTATCTGATGATTCTTACACCCAATTTCAGCTCTAAAAATCAACTCCCACCTTCATACTTTATGAAATTTTAACTTTATTCACGAAATAATGGTTAATAACTTTTTTAAGATTTTAGCCGGAAATTTTCTGGCAGAATGAGCATCATTGAAAAGAAAGGCATCTTTGTTATGTACAGATTTACAGTATTTTATAAATATTTATATCGCGTTTATTTAAATAAAAATCAATTTAGAGGAATTCTAAATTACAGCTATATCAAAAATCATACATATATAATTTCAACAATTCTATACTTTTGCGGCCTCTAAACCTGAATAAAATAAATTATTTATGGACAGTAGTGCACTAGTACTTTTCTTTATTGTTGCGGTGGTACTGGTAGGAGGAGCTATGCTTTTCTCCAGTTTTGTGCCTCCAACATCTTATAATCCAACTAAATTCGAGCCTTACGAGTGTGGTATTGAAACCATCGGAGGATCGTGGCTTCAGTACACGGTGGGTTATTACCTGTTTGCAATCATCTTCCTGGTGTTCGATGTTGAAACCGTTTTTGTGTTTCCCTGGGCCGTGGTTATGAAAACCGCAGGAATGACAGGTTACATTGAAATACTCATCTTTTTCTTCATTTTAGGTCTTGGCCTGTTATATGGCTGGAAAAAACATGCATTGAAATGGGAATAACATCAAAAAAAGAATTCGAGAAAAACGACTTCCCAATCCTCGAGTCGTACGAGGGTGGAAGTATCATACTCACACAACTTGATGCATTGGTAAACTGGGCACGTTCCAACTCGGTGTGGCCGCTTACTTTTGGTACCCGTTGCTGTGCTATTGAATTTATGGCTGTGGGTGCATCGCGCCACGATATGGCCCGTTTCGGTTACGAAGTAGCCCGCGCTACTCCCCGGCAGGCGGATATGATCATTATTTCAGGATCTATCAATTATAAGATGGCACCTGTTTTAAGGCGTCTCTACGATCAGATTGCTGATCCCAAGTATGTAATAGCTATGGGTGCATGCGCTGTTTCGGGTGGGCCGTTTTACTACAACTCCTATTCAATTGTAAAAGGAGCTGACCATGTAATTCCGGTCGACATTTACGTACCGGGTTGCCCTCCTCGTCCTGAAGCTTTGTTGTATGCTTTCCTGCAACTGCAGAAAAAAATAAAACGCGAGAAAAACTTCAAGAATAAGATTCAGAAATAAGTAATACCAGATAGACGTTGCAAGGAGGTTCTGCCAACTGCATTTATTCGCTCCCCGCAACGGTAACCCAATCAGGCCATGACAAACGAACAACTTATAGCACATTTAACATCCGCCTATCCTGATGCTAATGTAAAGCAAGGCAACCAATATCCTGAGATTACCGTTTCTCACGATAAAGCACATGCATTGATGGTACATCTGAAATCGGATGCCAGCCTGGCTTTCGATTACCTGGTTTGCGAATCAGGTGTTGATTACCCGGCATTTATACAGGTAGTTTACCATCTTGAATCGACCATGCACAGGCACTTCATAGTAGTAAAAACCAATACCGAAAACCGTGAAACAGCAACACTGGAAACCGTTTCGGATATCTGGCCGACTGCCGAATTCCACGAATGCGAAATCTATGATTTACTGGGAGTTACATTCAACAATCACCCCGGTTTACGCCGTTATTTCCTCGACGACACCTGGGGACACCCGCTTCGCAAAGATTTTAAAGATGATATTCACGTTGTAGAAAGATAGTTATGGCCGCAATCATTGAAAAAATAATAACTACCGACGAGATCAAGACAGATGAGTATCTTGTTAATATAGGACCGCAACACCCCAGTACACACGGTGTTTTGCGGTTACTGACCAAACTTGAAGGCGAAATAGTACACAATGTAGAACCGCACATCGGTTACATTCACAGCGGCATCGAAAAGATGACCGAAGCCCTCTCCTATCCACAGATTGTTCATCTTACCGACCGCATGGATTACCTGTCGGCTCATATGAATAATGAGGCAGTTTGTCTTTGTGTTGAAAATGCGCTGCAGGTTGAAGTTCCTGAACGCGTTAAATACATACGCACCATTTTTGATGAGTTACAGCGTCTGGCTTCGCACCAGTTGTGGTGGTGTGCTTCGGGAATGGACCTGGGTGCGCTCACTGCGTTTTTCTATGGCCTGCGCGATCGTGAAGATATCCTTGACATTTTTGAAGAAACCTGTGGAGCCCGCCTCACCTTAAACTACAGTGTTCCCGGCGGTGTAATGTTTGATATCCATCCTAATTTTCAGAAAAACGTAAAAGCCTTTATTACAAAATTCAGGAAGAAATTACCTGAATATGATAAGTTGCTTACCGATAATATCATTTTCCAAAACCGTACGAAAGGAATTGGTATTTTATCAAAAGAAGATGCCATAGCTTACGGTGTAACCGGTCCTTCCGGTCGCGCTTCAGGTTTCAGTTGTGATGTACGTAAACATCATCCTTACAGCGCTTATCCTTATATTAAGTTCGACGAAAAAATGGGCACCGAAGGCGACTCATTTACACGTTGGAAACTGAGGATGGACGAAATGTGGGAATCGATGAATATTATCGAACAACTGATCGACAATATACCTGAAGGTGACTTTGCTGTGAAAATGAAAGGCGTTATCAAATTACCTGAAGGAGAATTTTACCAGCGCGTTGAAACAGCCCGTGGCGAATTTGGAGTATATATTGTAAGCGATGGAAAGAAAAATCCGTACCGCGTAAAATTCCGTTCACCTGGTTTCTCGAACCTCTTCACTATTAACCATATCGCTAAAGGATGGAAAATTGCCGACCTGGTAGCTATTATGGCCACTTTCGACCTCGTAATACCTGACATTGACAGATAAGCACTGAATAGTGTTTTTACAATAAAAAGAACGTAACAGATAAACCCATTTCACAATGGCATTCGAAAAATACGATTTTACGCCTATCACTCAATCCATTCACCAGGGATTGATTGAAAACGTTTCCCCATTACTTACAACAATCATTGAATGGACTATAATCGGAGTTTTATACCTCCTGTTTATTGCCGTTTTCGGACTGTTCCTGGTGTATGCCGAACGTAAAGTTTGTGCAGCTTTCCAGCAACGCCTTGGCCCTATGCGTGTTGGCCCCTGGGGAATAATTCAAACAATAGCCGACTTTATCAAGTTGCTAATGAAAGAGTTGATCACACCTAAAAGTGTTGATAAATTCCTTTATAACCTGGCTCCTTTCATTGTTATCATTGTGCCGTTCCTGACTATTTCGGTTATACCGTTTGCACCGGGACTGCAATCACTTGATTTTGATATAGGTGTCTTTTTTGTAACAGCTGTTTCGTCAGTCGGTGTAATTGGTGTATTGCTTGCCGGATGGGCAAGTAATAATAAATATTCGCTGATTGGTGGGATGCGTAGTGGCGCTCAGATTGTGAGTTACGAACTTTCGGTAGGTATGTCGCTCATTACCATGGTAATATTAGCAGGAACCATGCAGGTTTCCGAAATAGTTGAACTGCAGCGCGGCGGCTGGTTCCTTTTTAAAGGACATCTTCCGGCCTTAATTGCATTCACCATATTTGTAATTGCCGGTACTGCTGAAACCAACCGCGGTCCTTTCGACCTTGCTGAAGCTGAATCAGAACTTACTGCCGGATTCCATACTGAATATTCAGGTATCAAATTCGCCTTTTTCTTCCTGGCTGAATATATCAACCTCTTTATTGTTTCTGCAATGGCTACCATTGTATTTCTTGGCGGCTGGATGCCTTTCCACTTCGGCGACTGGGCTGCATTTAACAACGTTATGGACTTTATTCCAGGTCTCGTTTGGTTCTTCCTGAAAGTTTTCGGAATTATATTCCTGATCATGTGGTTCAAATGGACATTTCCACGCTTACGTATCGACCAGATTCTTACACTCGAATGGAAATACCTTCTGCCTATAAACCTTTTCAACATCCTTTTAATGGCAACCATGGTATTATTAGGCTGGCACTGGTAGGAAGTGAATAGCGAATAGTGAAAAGTGAATAGTGAAATCAAATTAGCGTTACCTGCAAAATTAGATCAGGAAACTTGTAAATAACAAATCAAAGCGAATGAAATCATTCTTCAATTATATAGCTGAAATTTTTAGTGGCATCTGGACATTGCTGACCGGTATGAAAATTACTGCAAAGTACTTTTTTACTCCCTGGAGGAATGTTACCCAGCAATATCCCGAAAACCGCGATACCCTCGTTATGTACGAACGCTTCCGGGGAGAAGTAATTATGCCGCATAACGAAAACAACGAACACAAATGCACCGGCTGCGGGCTTTGCGAAAACGCCTGTCCTAACGGATCCATCGAGATCATCAGCAAAAGCATTGTGAACGAAGAGGGCAAAAAGAAACGAATTATCGACCAGCATATTTACCACCTGGGAATGTGCACCTTCTGCAATTTATGTGTAAGAGCCTGTCCTTCGGATGCAATTGTTATGGGGCAGAAATTTGAACACGCACATTGGGATAGGAGCACTTTTACAAAAGTGTTGAACCAGCCCGGATCAAAAATCATGGAAGGCATTAAAGAGTAAGAAGGGTTGACATGGNNTTTTCGGTTCTTACCGTTACAAGCCGGAAAATACTACGAGCTGCAGTTTACCTGCTGTTTGTGTTAATTTCAACTGCAGCCATCTATTTTATGCTCGAATACACCTTCCTTGCCGCGGTGCAGCTCACTGTTTATGCAGGAGGTATTGTTGTACTGATTATATTTTCGGTATTACTTACCAGCCATATCAGCGAAAAAGCCGTTATGGCAAGTACGAAACAAAGCCTGTTGTCGGCTCTGGCTGTTGGTGCAGGCGCACTGCTAACCCTTATCACTATCATGAGGTTTGCATTTGTTCCATCAGCTGCCCCGGCGCAAACATCAACTGTTACCGATGTGGGTAATGCACTTATTTCGTATGGCCGCGACGGATTTGCACTGCCGTTCGAAGTTATTTCCATCCTCTTGCTGGCAGCACTTATCGGGGCAATTATTGTAGCCCGAAAGGAAAAAGATAGCGTTATAGTTCGCAAAGACAATGATATAAAATAGTTGAAGCTCAACTGATAAAACGTAAAAATTAACAGTAATACACCATGACCGGAACCATACCGTTACAATATTTTCTGGTAATCAGCACGCTGATGTTTTTTATCGGGATTTATGGGTTTTTAACCCGTAAAAACCTGATAACCATGCTTATGTCTATTGAGCTCATCCTCAATTCGGTAAACATCAATTTTGTGGCTTTCAACAGGTACCTTTATCCTCAAAACCTGCAGGGCCATTTCTTTACGCTGATTATTATTGCCATTGCCGCTGCCGAAGCCGCAGTTGCCATTGCCATTATCATCAATATTTACCGCAATGTCAGATCAATTGATGTTGACAAGGTAGATGAAATGAAGTTTTAAGTAAAGCATTAATCACTGACATATTAAAAAAGATATGGTCGACTACACGTATACATTGCTTATCCCGCTGATTCCACTTGCATTTTTCCTGTTTATTGGTCTCACCGGGCACAAAATGAAACCCATCGTTTCGGGCCTGATAGGCACTGCCGGATTATCGATTGCAGCAATACTTTCGTATTTAACTGCCATCAGGTATTTCTGGACTGATCACCTGGCCGAAACCGGTTACAAATCATTTAAAGCCGTTGAAATCACATGGCTGCATCTCACTGATAAACTCACCATTAACCTTGGCATTCTGTTAGATCCTATTTCGGTAATGATGCTAGTGGTAATTACTACGGTTTCGCTGATGGTACACATTTACAGTATTGGTTACATGAAGGGTGAGCGCGGCTACCACAGGTTTTTCGCATTTCTTTCGCTATTCAGTTTCTCGATGCTTGGACTGGTGCTGGCAACCAATATTTTCCAGATGTACATATTCTGGGAACTTGTGGGTGTTTCATCATTCCTGCTTATTGGTTTCTATTATGAAAAACCAAGTGCTGTTGCAGCCTCGAAGAAAGCATTTATCGTAACCCGGTTTGCCGACCTGGGTTTCCTGATCGGTATACTGATGCTTTCGTTTATCACAGGCACATTCGATTTCCAGACGCTTACAAGCCCGACCGGGCCAGCTATTACCCAGGTTGGTGGTGCCGCTTTCATGGGCATGTCGGTACTTACCTGGTCCATGATCTTCATATTTATAGGCGGTGCCGGTAAATCGGCCATGTTCCCGCTTCATATCTGGTTGCCAGATGCCATGGAAGGTCCAACTCCTGTGTCGGCCCTCATTCATGCTGCAACCATGGTTGTTGCCGGTGTTTACCTGGTAGCCCGTTTATTCCCGGTATATTCGCTGGCTGCACCTGATGCGCTGAATGTAGTTGCCTGGGTTGGCGGATTTTCTTCTTTATTTGCAGCTATTATTGCCTGTACACAAACTGATATCAAGCGTGTTCTTGCATATTCAACCATGTCGCAAATCGGTTATATGATGCTGGCCCTGGGTGTTTCGGGNNGCGTTGTTATTCCTTGGTGCCGGTGCTGTGATTCACGCTGTGCACAGCAACGATATGAACGATATGGGCGGGCTACGCAAATACCTCCCCATCACCCACATTACCTTCCTTATTGCATGTATTACCATTGCCGGTATACCACCTTTCGCCGGTTTCTTCAGTAAGGACGAAATTATGGTTGCTGCATGGCATCATAACAAAATACTTTTTGGCATCGAATTCCTGGTTGCCGGTTTAACTGCATTCTATATGTTCCGCCTGTATTACAACATATTCTGGGGCAAGGCAACACACTACCATCATACACCACACGAAGCGCCTTTTGTAATGACAATACCTCTCATGGTTCTGGCTTTCGGCGCTATGTTCTCGGGTTTCCTACCATTCCATGCACTTGTAACCTCCGATGGACTTCCTTTTGAAGCACACATCGACTGGTCAGTAGCTATACCTTCGGTACTGATAGGCGTACTGGGAATTGCAATAGCAACCCTGATGTATCGTAAAACTACCGACCTGCCTTCGAAAATGGCAAATGCATTCGGTGCATCGTACAAATGGGCATACCATAAATTCTATATGGATGAAGTTTACCTTTTTGTTACCCGCAAAATAATATTTGCCCATATTTCGACCCCAGTTGCCTGGTTCGACCGGCATATTGTGGATGGATTTATGAACCTGGTAGCCCGCACTGTTGAAAATACTTCTATGTCGATTAAAGGCATGCAGTCGGGACGCATTCAGCAATACGGATATGTATTTGTTACAGGAGCAATAGCCCTTGTTCTCATATTTGTTTACCTGTGGTAATTTAAACACAGCAGAATTAAAGGAGTACAAATTAAATCGCAAGAAAACAAAAAATGAATATACTCAGCTTATTTGTTCTGATACCTGTCCTCACGGTTATCGCCATATTGTTTACAAGCAATATGAAGCAAACCCGTATTGTGAGTGCCATTGGCATGGGATTTCAACTTATTCTGGCAGGCGTACTTGTATACCTGTATCTTACAGAGCGCCAGGCCGGCAACACGGCAGCCATGCTTTTTTATTATGATGCCGTCTGGTTCCCGACATTGAATATCCACTATACCCTTGGCGTGGATGGAATTTCGGTTGCAATGATTGCACTAACAGCCGTTGTTGTATTTGCAGGTATTTTCGCTTCGTGGATGGTCGATTTCCTATACCGCGAATTCTTTATCTCACTTATACTGCTTGCCACGGGGGTTTTCGGGTTCTTTATTTCACTCGATCTGTTTACCATGTTCCTCTTTTACGAGGTTGCAGTTATTCCGATGTACCTGCTGATTGGGATATGGGGCTCAGGACCGAAGGAATATTCGGCTATGAAACTTACTCTTATGCTTATGGCCGGATCGGCGCTGCTGTTTGTAGCTATCCTGGGTATCTATTTTTATTCAGCACCTGCGGGATCAGCGCTTACTTTTAACCTGCTCGAAATTTCAAAACACACCATCCCGATTGAAATGCAACGCTTCCTGTTTCCATTTGCTTTTGTTGGATTCGGGATTCTTGGTGCACTTTTTCCGTTCCACACATGGTCGCCCGATGGACATGCTTCGGCACCAACCGCCGTGTCGATGTTACACGCCGGCGTTCTTATGAAACTGGGGGGATACGGCGCTTTCAGGGTTGCTATTTACCTGATGCCTGAAGCCGCTCATGAGCAGGCCTGGATTTTCCTCATTCTTACTACTATCAGTGTTGTTTATGGTGCTTTTGGAGCCATTGTTCAGAAAGACCTTAAATATATCAACGCATACTCATCGGTGAGCCACTGCGGGCTTGTGCTCTTTGCTATACTGATGATGAACCAGACTGCCATGAATGGTGCAGTAATTCAGATGATTTCGCATGGTTTGATGACAGCCCTTTTCTTTGCCCTGATCGGGATGATTTACGGAAGAACGCATACCCGTTTGATCAACGAGATGGGCGGACTCATGAAAGTGATTCCTTTCCTGGGTGTTGTATATGTTATCGCTGGTCTGGCTTCGTTAGGTCTGCCGGGATTAAGCGGTTTTGTTGCCGAAATGACAATTTTTGTTGGTTCGTTCCAGCACACTGATGTTTTCCACAGGGTTTGTACCATTGTTGCCACATCATCCATTGTAATTACAGCCGTGTATATTTTACGGGTAGTGGGTATCCTGCTCCTGGGTCCGATAAAAAATGATCATTACCTGCACCTTACGGATGCAGTGTGGTACGAAAGACTTTCGACCCTTACTCTGCTTCTGTCTATTGCAGCCATTGGTATGGCGCCACTGTGGCTCTCAGATATGATTAACTTCAGCCTGGGTCCGATAATCGAAAAAATCAGCGGAATAACTACCGTTGCAGGGCTCTTTTAAATCATTGTATTAACCATCACTTTAGATACTCAGCATATGAGCATAAACGATTTCCTGACAATGCGACACGAACTGATACTGGCATCGCTGGTATTAATAGTTCTCATTATCGACCTGAACCTTAAAAAGAGTCAGAAAACCCGGATTATACCGATAGCCATTTCGATGTTTTTCATTCATACCGTTGTTGGTTTTTTACCTGCACAAACCGGTGTTCTTTTTGGCGGAATGTATCATACCGAAGCGCTCACCATTTTGATGAAAAATATACTTAATGTTGGTGTATTTATCATCCTGCTGCAAAGTTCCACCTGGTTGCGTAAAGAAGAAAACCGTGAGAAGATCAGCGAATTCTTTATCCTGTTGCTTTCAACCCTGGTAGGTATGAATTTCATGATTTCATCAGGTGATTTCCTGATGTTATACCTGGGTCTTGAACTGGCAACTATTCCAATGGCTGCGCTTGCTTCTTATACTCATCACCAGGAGCGTTCGGCCGAAGCTGGTATAAAACTTATTCTTTCATCAGCGTTATCGTCGGGCATATTGCTATTCGGACTTTCGCTGATTTACGGTTCAACAGGTTCTATCTATTTCGATACTGTAGGCCAATTGTACGCCAATACACCGATGCAGGTACTGGCATTTATTTTCTTCTTTACCGGCATGGGCTTCAAAATTTCACTGGTGCCTTTCCACCTGTGGACTGCTGACGTTTACGAAGGATCACCTGTAAACGTAACTTCCTATTTCTCGGTAATCTCCAAAGGCGCTTCCGTTTTTATCCTCATCATGGTGATGTTCACCGTGTTTCATTCCATCGCTTTCCTGTGGAAAGACATCGTTTACCTGATCGCAATCACAACCATGGTAATCGGTAACCTTTTTGCCCTGAGGCAGAAAAACATGAAACGATTCCTGGCTTTCTCCAGTATCGCGCAGGCCGGTTTTATCATGCTGGGTATCCTTGGCGGAAACAAAATCGGGATGACAGCAACCGTATACTTTGTATTGGTTTACATTTTCTCGAATCTTGGCGCTTTCGGTGTGGTTTCGGCTATTTCGGCCCGAACAGGCAAAGAAAGCATGGACGATTACGACGGGCTGTATGCTACCAATCCGAAACTCAGTTTGCTGATGACACTCAGCATGTTCTCGCTGGCAGGTATCCCTCCTATTGCCGGTTTCTTTGGTAAATTTTTCCTGTTCACTTCGGCCGCATCAGGCGGGTATTACTGGCTGGTATTTATTGCTGTACTTAATGCCACCATATCACTGTATTATTACCTGCTGGTTGTAAAAGCTATGTTTATCAATAAAAATGATAGCCCAATCGCATTTTTCAAAAGCGATTTAACTACCCGCATAGCCCTGATGATTTGCGCAATAGGTATTTTTGTAATCGGTTTCTGGAGCCAGGTGTACGAATTTATTGATTCAGTTACCTTCGCAATCAGGAACTAACGCAAACAGTGATTCAAAAAAATATTAAAAACTGATCTTATGCCACTCAAAGCAAAACATATAGTTGAAGAAGTTAACGGGGTACGCTGCACCATTGTTGAAAAAGGGGCAGCCCAGGCCCGGGTTGATTTCCTGAAGGACCTGCTGGAATACAATAAATTTGAAGTTGTGATTGCAGCTGAAAAACAGGAAAGTGAAGATGCGCCGGCACTTTTTACCATTGCTGTAACCGACCTGGTTTTTAATCCGGTAATTTCGGTTTACGAAATGAGCCTTAAAACCAAAGATGGTAAAAGGGTATCACCAGCCTACTGGGAGCAAAAAACAACTGAAATAGTCGATGAATACTGGACTTTCGAAAACAAATAAACTTATTCAAGTCAGCTTCGGCTGACTTTTTTTTGCCTTATAATTCCGAGCCTGATATTTATCGGGCATAAAAAAAGCCCTGCCGGGTGGCAGAGCTTTTAAAGAATAATGTTTTGAATATATTAAATCACTTTAACATTTACTGCATTTAATCCTTTTTTACCTTCCTGAAGGTCGAATGATACCTGGTCGTTTTCTCTGATTTCGTCTACCAGACCTGTAACATGTACAAAATATTCTTTGTCTGATGCGTCGTCTTTGATAAATCCAAAACCTTTGGAATCATTGAAAAATTTTACTGTTCCTTTACTCATGATGTTGTTGATTATTTTTTGATTTGCAGCAAAGGTAAACTAATAATCGGTAATTGCTAATTTTATTTTTCTTTTTTTCAGTTTAGGTATTCCCGAAGTACTTGAAACCCGTCGGGAAAATATCCTTTTGATACCATGATATTTTCGAGAAAAGCAATCAATCACTGATTGAAAATCTG
>DGQJ01000293.1:0-581 GCA_002389705.1 Bacteroidales bacterium UBA4417 | reverse complement strand
AACGAAGTCATAGTTAACGAACCCATAACCGGCTTGTCGTTAAAAAATGAAATTTCGTCTTTTTCATTTTTTAGTGCAAGCGTATAAAGCAGCGGCAGGTAATGTTCGGGTGTTGGAACGGCCATTTGTACGGCGGTGCCCAGTTTTTTGTAATCAATAAGTTGCCGGTGATGGTTGAGCATAATCAGCTGCTTGAATTTTTCGTTTGCTTCAATGGCCCAGTCGTAGCCGGCATTGGTCCTGCTCCAGTCGAGCGCCCGTAAGTTGTGAACCATATTTCCACTACCGATAATGAGTACGCCTTTATTGCGCAAAGCTTGCAGCTCGCCTGCTAATTGGTAATGATACTCAGGTTCCCGATAATAATCAAGACTCAGCTGTATAACCGGAATATCGGCATTTGGATAAAATCGATTGAGCACACTCCAGGTTCCGTGGTCGAGACCCCAGTTTGTGTCGAGCCCTACTTCGGTTTTAACAATCAGCTTTTTGGTTTCTTCAGCCAGTTCAGGGCTTCCGGGTGCCGGGTATTGTACATCAAACAATGCCTGTGGAAAACCACCAAAGTCGTGAATGGTGGG
>DGQJ01000346.1:10637-11045 GCA_002389705.1 Bacteroidales bacterium UBA4417 | reverse complement strand
CCCAAGCTGGTTTTTACGCAAAATGCTACCCTTGCATATCTTATTGCACAGAACCCATACATTGCCAATAATTTCCTGTTAGGTGGCATCAGCAAGGTGATCCGGAACCAGGTGCCGTTTGCCGGGCTCGATGAATCGGAAGTTAAAACAGGAAGCCTGGTATCCGTACAGTTGGGCCTGCAATACAAGCTGGCAAAAAAAATATTTGTAACCGGGCGGTTTAATGCTGCCGTTTACGATTTTCATGGCAAAAGCATTGAGCAAATGACCATGGCAAATAACATGCTTACCGGCTATGGGCTTACCTTTGGGTACGATTCGGCCATTGGCCCGATAGAAATGACGGGCATGTACTGCGACCAGGATGGGAAAGTGAGATACAATGTTAACCTCGGTTACAGGTTTTAA
>DGQJ01000346.1:9513-10491 GCA_002389705.1 Bacteroidales bacterium UBA4417 | reverse complement strand
ACAATGAGTGTCGGCAATTGCACAATTGCTACCATGAATATAAGTATTGCCCATATTCCGGCAAAAGGCACACCGGCAAGTACAAATGATAATCCGAATAAAACAAACTGTATAAAGGCCACACCCAGTATTCCTTTTGCAACATTCCGGATGGTTTGTATGGCAACGTTTGCAAATTCATCGCCGTTATCACCGAACAACCGCCTGGCCACATTTTTGCTAGTCCTGTCAGTTTGATCTGTAACAGCCAGTAAAATACCGGCAATAATAATGGCCAAAAACAATGTCAGTACGCCGGAACTGATGCTCGAAAGCCCGTTTAAAACTTTCTGCCCGATAACCGTTAGTGGCTCTTTATAGGTTACAATAGTTTCGGCCAGGTTTTCGCTGGCATGTTGCCAGGTATTAAAAATCGGCTTGCCTATCAGCGGCCAGTCGGCAACCGAAGCATCAGGGGGAGGTATGCTGAAGGAGTTCTGGTTGAACGATTCAGCCAGGATGCGGACTTCATTTATTACTGAACCAACCAGGAAAACTACAGGAAGAATAATGAGGATTAGCATAACAGCGGTAATGATACTGGCAGGAACAATTCGCTTTCCTTTGAAAACACCGCTTAACTTCGCAAAAGCCGGGTATATGGTTATGGCAAGAATAACGCCCCATAACACCGGTTCAAAAAAAGGCATGATAATACCAATACACCAGGCCAGCAGTATGATGATTAAGGCCAGTTTAATAAACAGGTCGATTACCTTTTTCTCGGAAAAGGATTGTACGGGAGGTGTAGTATTCATCTGACGGTTTTTTTAATTATTAACTAAGTAAATGTATAGATTTTATCCGGTTAATTCAAGCAGGCTGTTCAGGTTTTCAAAATCAGGGAGCGTTTTACAACCTGATCGTGATGCGAAGCGGTAACTAATACTTGTTGTTGTCCTTCAAAAAAGTATACCCCAGGGTCCACTCAAATATATC
>DGQJ01000346.1:6542-9417 GCA_002389705.1 Bacteroidales bacterium UBA4417 | reverse complement strand
ACGGACTTTGCTGTATAGCAGGCATCAAAGCCTATGCCGGCGCGGAATTTGTAATTTAACATCCGGAGCCAGTTTAAACTCAGCTCGGTTTTCATGTAGGTGGGTCCGCCGGGTTCATAGTTTTTAACTGCAGCAATCAGGGCTACATTATACTGGTTGTGCCTGGTAAAGGGTAGCCTGTTTCTGTCACCGGTGTAAGGTTTAAATCCCGATGGCTTGTAAGTGAGGCCTATCGAAACCGGTATCAGGTTGATGCCAAAATTGGGCAACTTCATTGACCCGTTCGAAAAATGTTTCAAACCCAGCGACATATCAGCCATCCATTTGTGGTTAAACCTGTAATTTGCCATGAACGACATGTTTACATAGCTGTTGAAATCGGACCCGATGTAAATATTCAACGGATTTGTAATTGAATCGTAGTGGTTGAAATTGTATGAAATACCAAAGGCGGCAAGAAATGACATACTGAATTTCCGGCCATAATTATCCCAGAGCGGAAGTTTTAAAAAGTAGTAAACAGCATTCGGATTCCCGATGGCCTGCTGGTGAAACGTAGATGCATACCACCCGATTCCGTAAACCGGCAAGTGGTAAATACGGTTGTAAATATCAACCTGGTTATTTTTATGAAAGCCCAGCTGCAGGTTGACCCCGTTGTAATAACTGCTTTGGGCCAGTTGGTCACCTTTTTCGGAACCATTGCTAATCATTGAACCCTGTTCGTACGACAAGGTGTACGAAAAGGAGAATTTTTTTGTTTTCGGCCCGGCGATGGTGTCGGTTTGGGCACCGACTTTGAGCGTGGTTATACTGAATAATAGAATTGAAATGATTTTATATGTAAGATGATTTTTCATTATCTGCCGGGTAATTCCAGAATTTCAATTCACAAATTTAGTGAAGTTGGCTAATAAATTTTCAGAATGATACTTTAGTATGATTGCCAGGATTTATTGCAGAATAAAAATTGGCATAGTGCATTAAACAAACCCGGGACCGGGATAATGATGAACGAACAATAATTTCAATTTGCTGTTTAAATATTATAAACTTTTCGTATCTTTATGAAGAGCATATTTTTTTAGTCCTATAATTTAAAACCTTTAAAAACGAACAAGTCATGAGCAAAGGAAATGTAGTTATCGGAGCATTGGCAGGCGTGGCTGTTGGTGCATTGCTGGGCATATTGTTTGCCCCCGACAAAGGAACTGAAACACGAAGAAAAATTTCGAGCAAAGGAAAGGAAGCTGCCGAGGACCTGAAAGACAAATTCAATGATTTTGTCGATGAAGTTTCGAGCCGTTTCGATAAGCGGAAAAAGGAAACCGTTGCCGAAGAACATACCGAGGTNNAAGTTTATGTGCTTTCTGTAAAATAGTGTACTGAAACCTTTAACTCTTCGGCACTTGAGGCTGATATGGATTAATAGTTGCAATATGTTATAAAAGATGAAGCCCGGGTAAATTGTACCCGGGCTTCATTGCGTTACTCCTGGCTTTGTTTATTCCGGAGTTTCCACTTCTTTTTTTCTTCCTTATAAGCTTTTTTGTTTTCTTTCGACATGATCATTGTTTCCTTCATCCCTGCAAGGAACGAACGGAGAACGATATTAAACCCGCCTTTGTTCAGGTCGCGCTGTGCCTGGAATTTTACAATGCGCGGAGGTGTGTTTGCCGATGCCGGATTGTTTGTTGCCAGGTAAGTATTTGCAGCAAATGATATTAAGGAATTTTGCCAGTCTCTGGTATTTTTCAGTTTCAGGTCGAGGTCGAGGTTGTGGTACAGAAATTTCATGGTACCTGTTGAGCCCTTGAGTGTTGCAACACCCTGGAACGTGATCTCGTCGGCGGTACCTTTCAGTATTTTGGCCGGGGTATAGGCAGCCAGCAGATTGTTCAGATCGGGCAGGTTGAATTTGCCTATTTTGCCGTAAATGCTGAACTCAGGCCTCAGGTAACTGAATGCCAGGGTCAGGTTTACATTCACCTTGTTTTCGATGTATGCCGAAGTGTTGAGGGTCAGAAATTTGGCCGTTGGCAGGTTGGTGATGTTTTTGGCCTCGAGTACGCCCCTGCTTACTATTACTTTGGCCAGTTTCCCATCCGGTTTCTGCTCCACATTTACCAGGTTAACGCCTGTGGCTTTCACCCTTTTTATATGCAATGGCAAAGGTATAGCTTTGATTTTCTGGCCCATATACTGGGGGAATTTCTTCATATTAACCGGTTTCCTTTTGTCTTTAAAAAGCGAAAGAAATACCTTATCTGCCGTCAGCTGATCGACTACCAGTTTATGGTTATACACCAGGGTGTCGAACAAGACATTTTGAAGCTGTACAGATCCTACTTCGGCCGAAATATATGCTTTCTGGTACCTGTCCCTGCGGAGTAACTGTGCCTGGCTTACATTCGGCTTGAATGAAATCCCTGCCAGGTTTATGGATTGCCTGCGGCTCGACAGGTCGATGGATTTTACCGCAAGGTTAAAAATACTGTCGGCGGTATTGATTGAAATACCCTTGAGGGCGGTGCTGAATCCCTTGAACTTAAAGATGGTAGTATCGATGGATTTTCGGATTTCAATGGAATCAGCCCCAAAGCTGAAATCGGAAAACTGCGCACTGCGTATGCCGCCGCTTTTCATCTTTACGGATAAATTGCCTATGCTGAGCCCTGCTTTTTGAATAGTATAGTAATCGAAACCCGGTTCCTGTCCGAGGTTGAGTTTATCGAGGGTGATATTAAAATCGCGTATGCTAAATTCGCGGCCTTTGCTGAGGTTGATAATATGAAACGATGCATCTATCAGCTCGAATTCGCTGAGCGAAAATGCGTTAATGAATTTTTTACCGCCCGCCGGTTTTTCATTTTTA
>DGQJ01000346.1:0-6485 GCA_002389705.1 Bacteroidales bacterium UBA4417 | reverse complement strand
AGCGAACTGTTTATGTAAGGATAAACGCGAAGGGGCTTAACGCGGGGTTGCAGCAGCACATTGTAAACCTTGATGTTACCCGAAAAAATGTTAACCCTCAGTTTATCAAATTTCAGCTCGTAAATATCGGAAATGCTGCTGGAGTTAAAACTCCTCATGAGCGCATCGGTGAGCAAGCTGTTAAAATTCCGCGAAACATAAACCGTGGCGGCAGTAAGCAGTATGAATACGATAGCCAGCGCCCAAAGCAGGATCTTTTTTATGGGCCTCTTTTTCTTTACTTCGGCAGCATTTGTTTCCATTTATCCGGATTGATTAGTTCAATTGTATGAATCAGCAGTATACCCGGCAAAGCCAGTGGCTATGGCAAGCAATATTGAAAGAACCGGGAATTAAAACCTGGACAAAAATTCAGAATGACAAGTGCCGGGCATAGCCGGTTTTGGTTAACCTTAAGACCAGCCGGCAAGTATTGCTTCCTGAAAAGGAACGGAATCCTTGCCGAAAAAGACCAGCAGTTATGCCGGAACTGAACCGGCAAAATATCAGCTATTTTATTACCTGGTTTTATGCTTGATTTTCAGATTCGAATAAACAGACTGCAGGGCCAGCTGCATATTCTTTTTGCTGTCGCCGGTGTTGTCCACGTTTTTGCGGATACCGCTGGTCCAGATTACTTTCCCGGTTTTAACATCGACCATATCAATAACCAGGAATACCTCATCGGCCCTGGATGCCGTAACATTGCCCCCTGACACGGGTACCATGGCGGCTGAATAAAAACCGGGTGCCGGTGAATATCCTACCCCTACACTAACAGTCGGCGATTGTTTATATTCCATTTTGCTGTTCAGCCCGAATGCAAACCGGAAAACCGCATCAGGATTCTGGTTGTCAATCAGCATCCCTTTCTTTTTCAGAATATCGTTTGAATAAGCCATGATCATCTTTCCGTACATTTTTTCGGCAGCAATGTTAGGATTGGAGGCACTGGTATCCGACGGAAGCCAGGCATATTTGGTATATTGCTGAAAATTAGTGCTTTTATCATATTCCGAAAAAGTGTTCAGGCTGCTTGAACAGGATAAAAGGAAGAATGTGAAAGTGGTAAAGGTGAGTAGCAGTATTTTCTTCATAACAGGTGTTGGTGATTAATGATGTATGATTTCCGTAAAGGAATATATTTTATAAAGATATGGCAAAATGAAATCGGAAATCAAATTTTTTCGACTACGTTGGTTATTAATTATTTTAACTTGTATTAAATTGTTGATTAACCTGTGTTTACCGGTGAGGTCATTGGCTTTGGCATCATAGACTGATGGTAGTGACCGTGTAATGCGTTGCGGCTTTTGTGGGTGTAATGGCTGTGTACAGAAAGGGTTCGGCTGACAACACGCACCGCCGATCATCAGCAAGCAGGCAAGGGCTATTGCTTGCAGGTAGAGGCTAACTTACCATATCCACCATTCGGCTTTTATGCCGATATAATGCCCCCAGCTCCTGCTGCCGCTTTGAGCCAGGTAGGCTGAATACAGGTTGTCGGCTGCAAATTTGTTGTAATGGGCAATGCTGTACACCAGCCTGAAATGAGGCCTTGCCCACACATCGCGCTGGGCGCCTGGTACCAGCGTAGGCGCAACTGTAAACTTTGTCATTTGTGCAACATCCTGGGTGCCGTCCTTTCGCCATGCCAGGTCGAACTCGTGCAGCAGGTGAAACCAATCCGTAACATACCAGGTTCCGCGGGCGCCAAGGGAGAGATCTGTCTTTTGGTTGAAGAGCATTTGTTTCCCGAAGTAGTCGGGGGTTTTGTTCAGGCTGTCGCTTGCGCCTTTGCTTTTGGTAAAAATTCCATACCCNNTTCGGGCCACCGTAGGTAAGGAACGTTTTGCTGCTACCCCCGTCGCCACCGTTGGCTATGCCTGTCCCAATGCGAACGCTCAGGGCATTAAACGATCCCGGGAGATAATTGCTGAAATTGCTGAAGTATTTTGCGCCGGCTACAAAACCGATATCGGAAGGGTAATTGTACATGGTGGTGGTATCGGTTGCCGAAGCATCGGCCAGGCGGTGAAACTCGCCCAGCAGTTTAACATACCCGGTTTTTACGGGGATGCTGTGTTCAATAATCCACACCGACCTGTTGCGTAAACCCAGTACCGGGGTTCCGTTTACAATATTCAGGTAAAAATAGGGGGGAAGCGTTGAATTGGTATCCACCGATCCGGGGAATATTACTGATAACTGGGTGTTTTTATGTTTGATCCCGAAGCCCTGTCCGCTGTGATCGTCGAAATAGAAATGGTCGATTACATGTATATCGTCGCCCCTGAAAAAACGGGCGCCTACCCACACGCTCCAGTCGCTGCCGTTAATGTGGCTGGCTTCGGCAAATAATTCAGGCAAGGCCGAAGTAATGCCTCCAATCGATTTGCTGGTAACATTTCCGATAATCTGCCCCTGCGTGGTATAAAAGGCAAACCTGGCCTGAACATTTATGCGGGTAGTATCTTTCCCCGCGATGGTGGGCGCGAAATGCATGGCTGCCGCAAGCTCAAAATAGTCGTTCTCTTCGAAACGTCCGCCTATCGAACCCATACCATTCAGGTTAAGCGACCTTGGGAACTGGCCCGAAATACCGGCACCATACCCGATACCCGCGCGACCATAGCTGCCAAATGAAAAATGTTTGTTCGAAATTACAGGCGATTGCGCCGAAACACTGAATGCTGTTACCAACAGGACCAGGATGACATAGAATACTTTCATGGATTTATAGTTTGAATAAAAACAAAGGTATGAACTGAAATATAAAATTATACCGGATCATTACCAAAAGTTGAGGAGTAAGTAATTATTTTGGAGTTTTCTTGGAGGTTTAGTTTCCTTTACACAACTGTCCGGTTAAATACTGCATAAAATCCCGCCATGCTTGATATTTCTCGTCCCTACAGGACTTCTGTCAACAGGGGTGCTTTTTATTCAGCCAACATTCAGTCACGCTGGGTCTGCCTCATTAGGAGCAGTATATTGGTAGAAAACAAGATACGAAATCGAATTAAGTCCCGTTAGGGATGAGATCAAATTTAACCGGGCAAGAGTATTTATGATTGATGTTGCCATAAAAATCTATACTTTTTTTAATTCCTGAATGCAGGCATACTTTCGTGAGAAAAAAATAACGAACTTTCGGAACGCAACGCTTTAGCCTATGCCGGTTATCAGTTCGGGGCACGACCGGGATTGAGGTCCAATACCAGCTTTGGAAAACAGACTGCTACATTCTATTTTAATTTCTGTGAAGCATTTTAACTGATTGTATATGAAAAATAAATTTCTGGTTCTTGTAATTACCCTGTTGCTTAACGTTTATGGCATACATGCCCAGGATACCCAACCGCGTACTGCTTTATTTCGCGACAGCCTCGACCATGCTATCGACATCAGCAACTGGCTGGCCAGCAAAAAAGGATTCCTGCTGGTTCCTGCCCTGATAACCGAACCAGCCGTAGGTTATGGGCTTGCCGGGGCTGCGGTGTATTTTCATTCGTCGTATTCGGCCAAAAAAGGGCCACCCAGCATGACAGGTGTACTGGGGGCCGGCACACAAAACGGAACATGGGCAGCCGGGGCATTTCATATAGGGTACTGGAAACACGACCGCATTCGATACATGGGAGCGCTGGCCCGCACGTATGCCAACGTGGGCTTTTATGGATCGGGCTTTGTGCCGGGTCTCGAAAATCAATCGGTGAATCTGAACCTTGATGCCTGGATTGTTGCACAGCAGATAAAATTCAGGATCGCAGAAACTGATCTGTTCCTGGGAGGGCGTTACATTTATCTGAATACCGACAATACTTTCGCGTTACCCATCGAAATGCCTGAATTTGACAGCCTGCAATTTCCGGCAAAACTGAGTGAGGCCACGGCGGTTGTAAACTTCGATTCGCGCGATAATATTTTTACACCTACCAAAGGCTTTTTTCTGGAATGTTCAGGCACTTACAGCGATACCTGGATGGGAGGTGAGGATCTGTACGGCCGACTGGCGGTAAGGCTTATAGGGTATTTCCCGGCAACTCCTAGGTTAATACTTGGTGTGCGGCACGAAAGTTCGTATACCTTTGGCAATGTGCCTTACTGGGCGCGCCCTATCGTGGTTTTGCGCGGTGCCCCTAAAATGAAGTACCAGGATAAAAATACCGTGGTGATGGAAGCCGAGTTGAACTGGAATGTTTATAAACGCTGGTATCTGCTGGGATTTACGGGTATGGGCAATGCTTTTTCCGATTTTGATTCGTACAGCAAAGGTAAAAGTGTGAATTCAATTGGAACGGGGTTCAGGTATAAAATAGCAAGAAAATTCGGAGCGCAGATGGGTATGGATTTTGCCAAAAGCAACGACGATTTTGCCTTTTATATTGTTTTCGGGTGCTCGTGGCTGAGGTAGTGGAGGGTTTCAAAAGTTTCAAAAGTTTCAGGGTTTCTTGTTTCTGGTTTCAGGCAACTGAGAGCAAGCATTTGGCACCGTGCTCTGAACTGATCCGTCAAAGTCCTTTCATGCAAGCCGCGACTTCCGGAAAGGTGCTTGCGGATAATGCTGATTTTTTATTACGGGTGTGCGTTTTTTTTAGATTTTAATTATCTTTGTTTAAGCGTATTGCGAAGTTTAAAGCGCCATAGTTTTTGTTTTGTAATTTTTAATATCACATTCGCTTTTATGATACAGATCAGCAAGTTTTACCACAGGGGCAATTTTCAGATTGCATTGCGGTTTGGTTTTGATGATGAACTTAAACAGAAAGCCAGGCAGATAGGCGCACGCTGGAGCCAGACCCATAAATGCTGGTATTTGTTGTACAACAGGAGCAATTACGACCTGATTTTGCGTACCTTTGCCGATGTTGAAATTGTTAAAGACGAAAACGATTACCTGCGCAATGAACCTGCTGTAAATCAGCATGAAATTGTTCACATAGCCGGTACGGCCGGCGAACTTCAGCCCATAATACCGGCTGAACATAAGGGCNNATCCAGGTTCCCTATAAAGAAGATATCACGCGCAAGTTAATGGCTATTAAAGGTGTGTTCTGGAATAAAAAACAGAAGGCATTCTTCGTGTTCAGGCATGTGAATACCAAAATAAAGGTGGAAGCATTGCTGGATGTCGGCGTTTTATTTCCGGAGAATTATTATGAAAAGAGCGAAATTATTACCGGTGAATATGGTGTGGTTGAGCTTGAGGTGTATGCCCCTGACAATCGCTGGATGGTGCTGCGATGCCCGAAAATCCCTTTTCTGATCGAAGAAGTACGGCGGTGGGAGGGAAGCCGCTACAGCAAATCGAGCGATGCTTATGTGCTGAATGCCACTCCTTCGGTTTTTGAAAATCTGCAACAGCTGGCCAACCGTTTAAATATGCGTGTCGAGAGCCACCTGCCCAAAGGCTACCTGCGTAAATCGAAGGCGATGAACCGTAAGTCGACACAACTGAAAGGGATGCGCGAATACCTGTTGCAGCAGGTGCCGGCAAAGGTGCAGACCTATACGCTGGCCATGATTGATTATATGTACGCTATGAATTACAGCGCAAGTTCGATACGGAACTATGTAAGCGCTTTTAATTTGTTTTTGCGTTTCAACGGGTATCAGAGTCCCGAAACGCTTACCGAACGTGAGATTGTGCGCCACCTGGCCCTGAAAGTGGAGCAGGGGCTTTCGACCTCGGGTGTGAATATGGTGATTAACGCCCTGCAGTTTTATTTCCGGATGGTGCTTCACCGCGATGAATTTGAGATAAAGCTTCCGCGACCGCGTGCCGAGGAAAAGTTGCCTGTTGTATTGAGTTTCGAGGAGTGTTCGCGTATTTTTCAGCAGGTGCAAAACCCGAAACATAAGTTGTTACTGCTGCTGGGGTATGGTGCCGGGCTTCGCAGGAGCGAGATTGTGGGGCTTAAATGGGTGGATATACTTTTCGACGAGCATAAAATAGTTGTGCGCCAGAGCAAAGGCAATAAGGATCGTGTGGTGATGCTTCCTTACTCTATTGTTGCCTACCTGGAGGATTACCGGAAAATGTATCCTTCGGACGATTGGGTTTTTGCCGGGCAGTATAAGGGTGAGGCGCTAAGCACGGGCACGGTGCAGACGGTAATGCGCAATGCGGTCGAAAAGGCAGGGTTACAGAAGAAAGCGAGTGTACATACGCTGAGGCACAGTTTTGCCACGCATCTGCTCGAGAACGGCACCGATATAAGGTATATACAGCAATTGCTGGGGCATACCAATATAAAGACAACGATGGTATATACGCATATACTGCCCAAGGCGGCGCGTAAGATTGCGAGTCCGCTTGACCGTATGCAAGGCATGCTGGGCGATGCAGATAATGAAAAAATAGTTGAGTAAGGGATACAACCTATTTAAAAGTGGTATATATTTGTTGCTACAGACTAGTTGTGCGGAATTTTAAACGGACA
>DGQJ01000283.1 GCA_002389705.1 Bacteroidales bacterium UBA4417 | reverse complement strand
CAAAGTTTGTAGAGACTGAATATGTAAGACCACCCTTTGTCGCGTCCTGGTATCCCAGGGAAAGTTCCCAACCATGATTATCCTTTGTAGCTCCGTTTAACCATTTCTGTTGACCTTCACCTATGGCTGATGCAATAGGAGGCTTGATCAGAATGTTATCGGTTGTTCTGGCAAAATAATCAAATGAACCAACTATCTTGTTTTTCAGGAATCCGAAATCTACACCTAAGTTAATTTCCCTGGTCGATTCCCATTTCAAATTTGGATTTGCTGCCTGTATCGAAACAAAACCTGATGGAAGTGTACCGGTGTTTACACCGTTGATATCGTAAGCTGTACCAATGTTATAGTATTGCTCGAAAAAACCGCCATAATAAGTAGCCATGGTTGGGCCATAACGGGCTTCGTACAGGCCAAACTGGGCTAAATCGCCGATGGACTGATTTCCAACCTCGCCATAGCCGGCTCTTAATTTAAGATTCGATAACGACTTTACATTGTCCATAAACGAAAAGTTATTAAGCCTTAAACCAATGGTAGCTGAAGGGAAAATACCATACCGTGTGTCGGATCCGAAACGTGATGAACCATCCCTGCGGAGCGTTACCGAGGCTAATACCAGGTCGGAGTAGCTATAGCCAATTTTACCAAACTGCGACAAAAGACTGCTGCCGGTATTCGATCCGGTGTTGGTCCTTTGGCCCGAAGCGGCTCCCAGAACAAAATATTCCTCAGTTTCAACTGCAAAATCATAACCTGTGGCTGATACATTTTTTACATTCGTTTCAACTGACTCAGCACCGGCAAGGATATCAAAGTTATGTTCGCCCATTTTGAGATTATAGTTAAGTGTGTTTGTAAAAGCCATACTTAAATAATCGGAAGTGCTTTCAATTAAACTGTTTGTGGTACGGGTAACAAATCCGTTATCAATTTTAGGTTCTATGTTCTTCTGCTTAAAAGCATTATAGTCCATACCTATGCTTGACCTGAATACTAGGTTGTCGAGTATTTTCCACTCACCATAAGCATTTCCAAAAAGCATGGTGTTGTGCGAATTGTCCCATTGGTTTTTATCCTGCATTAAAACAGGGTTATTTCTGTCGGAATAACCTCCGCCAATTGGTCCGCCATAGGTGCCGTCCAAACCATATAAAGGAATGGTAGGTGCCAGCGAAATGGCCAGGCCTGGGGTCCATGCGCTTCCAACGTCCTGGCATGCAGCGGTTTCGTTTGATGACGAAAATTGAGTATTTACTCCAAATTTCAGTTTCCCTTTGAATAATTTAAAGTTGGAATTGATTTTACCGTTAATCCTGTCATAATCAGTATAAACCAGCATTCCTGTATTTTTCAGGTAACCGAAATTTGCCATTACAAATGCGTTGTCGTCGCCTGCTGTTAATGTAAGATCGCTATTGGTTACATAACCTTTTTTATATGATACGTCCTGCCAATCGGTGTTACCGGCCGGATAGTTAGGGTCGCCACCAACATATGGTTGCACAGCTACACTATTGAGTACCGGATTATCGTAATCGTTGTTCCATTGGTAGGCGTATATTGAACCATAGGCAGCTGCTGGATCAGTATGATCGTTTACACATGCCTGCCATAAAACTTTTCCACGGTCTAAGGAACTCATCATTTCATATCGCTCTTTCTTTTCAGATAACACCGAAAGGTTGGTATTAAAAGTAAGATTGACTTTCCCGTTGTTTTTGGCGCTGGTTTTCGTAGTTACAATAATAACGCCGTTTGCAGCCCTCGATCCATATATGGAAGATGCGGAAGCATCTTTA
This sequence comes from Bacteroidales bacterium UBA4417, assembly GCA_002389705.1. Lineage (GTDB taxonomy): Bacteria > Bacteroidota > Bacteroidia > Bacteroidales > UBA4417 > UBA4417. Next base: position 3,000 of record DGQJ01000283.1, on the reverse strand, counting down.
AGTACCTGAACAGATTCAATAGCACCCGGGTTGATGGCTGCAAAAACCTCGGGGCGTGTAGTAGGAACTCCATCAATGATATACAATGGTTTGGTGTCACCTAAAGTATTTACACCACGGATAAGTATCTGGTCGCTGGCGCCTGATGGATTTCCTGATTTGGTAACATACAAGCCGGGAACATTTCCCTGTAAAGCTTGCATTACGTTTCCCGAACTCAGGCTCTGGCTTGCAATTTTTTTCATTTCTACAACCGAAATAGCACCTGTTACATCCACTTTCTTCTGGGACGAGTATCCGGTTACAATCAACTGTTCCAATTGTTGGGCTTCCGGCGACAAGCTAATATCAATTACTGTTTTTCCCGCTACCTGAATTTCCTGTGTTGTAAATCCGATAAAGCTATACACAAGTATTGCCTTGGCATCAACCTCAACGGAATATTTCCCGTTGATATCAGTCATGGTACCTGTACTGGTGCCTTTGACTGAAATGCTTACACCGGGGATGGTGCTCTGGTTACTTGCATCAGTGACAGTACCCGTAATTTTAACCTGGGCAAAAGCACTGGCAACCGATATCCCCAGGAAAAATACCAGGAGGGAAAACCGGACTTTGAATTGTTTAGTAGTCATGTTTCTCATAGGTTATTTGGTTTTAGTTGTTGAATGCTGTTGAGAATTGTACGTTGATTCTATATTTGAGGGGTGATCGTAATCTTTATACTTCAGTAAAGCGTTTGATCACTTCCTTGGTATAGTGTGGTGTAGCACCGGGTTGCGAAGCCACAAAAGCGCCGATGGCGGAAGCTTCAGTTAGAGCCACATTCAAATCTTTTCCATCAAAAAAAGCAGCCAGGAAACCTGCCAGGAAGGCGTCGCCGGCTCCTACTGAGTCCTCAGTTTCTACTTTAAATCCTTTGTGATGGTATAAATCATTTTTGTGTAGCACATATGCTCCGTTCTTTCCCATGGTAACGATTAAGGTCTCTATTTTCAATAAATTGCTGAAAGACCTGATTCTTTCTTCCAGGTTTCCCGAAAGTTTATACCAACCGGTAATTTTGATCAGTTCTTCGTCATTCAGCTTCACGATATCTGATTTTTCCAGGAGGGGTTTCACATTAGCTTCGGTATCGTAAGGAGGTCGGAGATTGACATCCATGATTTTGAGGATATCGTTTTCGAGTAGTTTGAAAAGCGTGTTACGGCTTATGGCATTGCGCGATGCCAGTGAACCAAAAACAATTGCTGAGGATGTTTTAGCTTCATTGACCAATTCAGGCGTTAACGCAATTGCATCCCATGCAACCGGTTCGCAAATCTCGTACGATGCAGTGTTATGCTCATCCAGGAAAACAAGCACCTCGCTTGTTGGCAACGATTCGTGAACCTGGATCAGGTTGGTCTTAAGGCCCGACTTTTCGAGAAATTTGATCAGGCCAATTCCTTTTTTATCGTTTCCGATACTACTGGCTACCGACGAACTGATACCAAAGCGGGATAAATGAAGCGCGACATTCATAGGTGCACCTCCCTCTACAGCACCACTTGGCAGGTTATCCCATAAAATTTCGCCGAAGCACAGAATCTGTTTATTCTTAATCATTGTGATGTTTTTAAGTGTTCGTTTATCAGTTGGGGCTTGAAGTCGGAAGACCAGAGTCCGAAGTCCTTTTGTTCAGGTTTATCTCAGTTTTTTTAATTGCTTTGTCTTTTGACTTTTCCTCCCTACATCCGCCATCGCACATCGCACATTCCACATCCCATATTCGACTTCCTGCCTCTCTTTCCACTATATTATATCAACTAGCCTTTCCCCAGCAATTCAGCATGAATAGTTTCAAGCGCTTTCCCTTTGGTTTCGGGAATCCAGATTTTCACAAAGATCCATGCCACCACACTGAAAAATCCGAAGATACCGAAAAGGTATTGCAAGCCTAAAGTGCCATGTATTACCGGCGCAAAATATACAGTGAGGAAGGTACACAGCCAGCTTACAGCCGTTGAAAACGACATGGCTACTCCTTTGATGCGATTGGGATAAATTTCAGAAATGATCACCCACATTACTGGAGCAAACGAAGCTGCGAAAAATGCAATGTAAACCAACATGGCAATTAAAACGCCGGTTCCGTTTTGCCCAGCTTTAGCGAATTCAACAGTAAGGTATGCAAGCGAAGCAGCCATACCAACAGCGCCCCAGAGGAGTAAAGTTTTGCGACCGCTCTTATCAACCAGCCACAATGCCAGTATGGTTGCGAGGAAATTTACCGTCCCAACAATCATTGCCAGCATTAGCGAATCCACCTTGGCTGCACCGGCTGCCTGGAAAATATCAGGAGCAAACATGATCACAGCGTTTATGCCGGTAACCTGCTGAAAAGCTGCAATCAGGGTGCCGATGAAAACAATTTTGCCTGTTTTGCCTTTAAACAGTTCGCCAACCGACATTTTCTCCTTTTTCTGCTCAGCAGCCAAAGCGATTTTCATTTCCGGCAACTCTTCATCCACCAGTTTTTGACCACCCAGTTTTGCCAGGATTTTTTCAGCTTCATCCTTTCGTTCGTGAGCATATAGCCAGCGGGGGCTTTCGGGGAAATCCAACAAAAGAAAAACCAGGTAAAATACCCCGAAGATGGCTGGAACTGCAAGCATAAAACGCCAGCTGTTTTCGCCAATATTCACCAGGAGATAATCAAAAATGTAAGCGACCACAATTCCTATTGTGATAGCAAACTGGTTGAAAGAAACCAGGCGCCCGCGTTTTTTGGCAGGAGCAATTTCCGAAATATACATGGGCGCAACCACCGAAGTAGCACCAACTGCCAGGCCCGAAAGCAGGCGAAATGCAATCAGTATTAATGATGAACCTGCAAATGCGCAACCCAAAGCAGATATAATGTATAATACAGCAGTTGCAATCATCACCTTTTTGCGCCCGTACTTTTCGGTGAAGTTACCTGTAAATAATGCCCCGACCAGGCAGCCTATGGTGAGC
>DGQJ01000179.1:376-6397 GCA_002389705.1 Bacteroidales bacterium UBA4417 | reverse complement strand
CCATCTGTTCCTGGATTTCCTGGTGGTCTCACGGAAATGTGAAACAAAATCCAATTTCAGATTTTCATTTACTGCTTTGTCCATATTTTTTCTTTTCGCGTAGTTTTTATCCGCGATGGTAACCACCAACAAAAATAATCGCGCTCACTCGCGTGAGTAAATAATCTCCCTGAGTAAAACTTCTACAATGGGATAAGGCACCTGAGAAAAACACCTACAGTGNNGACCTGAACAATACCTCTACAGCATGAAGCTAACAAATTGTATAATAACAAATTAAAAAGTATAGGCCTCAAAATGGATTTATGTAAGCCGGAAGTGGCAGAAGCCGGGAGTAAAAAGAAGGATACAGGAACTTATGGATAAAGATCCTATAGGGAAAGAGGTAGAATTAAAGTGAACTTCAGTCCTCAGATATTTAAAAGGAAATTTACCAGGTTTACTTCCTGGTTGGTGATACCCAGCTTTTTACGCAGGCGGTAACGGGCAGTTTCGAGGCTGTTAACACTTTGGTTGGTGATAGAAGCAATTTCCTTGGTATTCATATTCAAACGAAGAAAAGCAGCCAGTTTTATTTCGGAAGGCGTGAGGTCGGGAAATTTCTTTTTCAGATTCTGATAGAACTCTTCATGTACATTTTGGAAACGATATTCAAACTCTTCCCAAACTTCCTTTTCGGTAATTGACTGAAGATCAACTATTATTTTTTGTACCGGAGCAACATTTTCCGCTTTAAGGTTTTCTTTTAACTTCAACAGCCTCGATGTGATACTGTTTATCAGTTCGTTTTTCTGTAAAAGGTATAAAACATTGGTTGTCAGCTCTTTGTTCTTAATTAGCATATCTTTTTCCAACTTCTCCTTTTCAAGTTCAATTCGCTTGGTTCTGCTACGCGAAAGGAAAAACAATAATGCAAGAATAACCGAAATGAGCGTAACTGATGATAATAGAATGATATATGTGAGCTTTGTTTTTTGCTGCTTCGCCTCGTTATCCTTTTCTATCTTTTCGTACTCATACTGCATTTGCAGCCGGGTAAGTTCCTGTATTTTGTTGTCATTGATAAGGGTGTCGCTCACCTGCTGGAAAATTTCATGATACTTGAGCGCTTCCTGCCAGTTACCCAGTTTTTTGTTGATCTGGTACAAAAACATGGAGGATATTTTGCGCGTTAAAGGCTCTTTCAGCTCCGTACTCAGGGCGAACGACTTTTTTGCAAATTCAAGCGCAGCAACCGGATCTTGCTTTTCGGAGTAGTGGTTTGCCAGAGAATAGTACGACTTGGCTATTCCGGATTTATCATTGATCTTTTGCCTGGCTTCCAGCGATTTAAGCAGATAACTGTAAGCTTTATCGAAATTTTTCTTCTCATCCTCCAGCTTCCCGAGATTATTACAAATAATACCAATATTTGAATAATCCTTTTTCTGTTCAGAAATGGCCAATCCTTTTAAATAATATTCCTCTGCAGTTCTCAGATCTTTCTTCGAAGCGTATATGTTGCCGATATTATTATAAAGCCCCTGAATATTCTTTATTTCATATATAGGTTTTCCTTTTTCGAAGTTTTTATTATAAATATTCAGAGCCTCGAAATAGTATTTCAAAGCATTATCAAATTTATCAATACGGTCCTGAATAACTCCCAAATTGGATAGTGAGACAAATTCTTCATATTGAAATTTATTGTTCTGGGCAATTTTCAAACTGCTGAGGAAATTTTTCAGTGCTTCGTCGTAGTTGCCCATTACAATCAGATTCGACCCCAGTTTAATATACGAGCGTGCAATATACAAATCGCTGTTCAGCTGCTTCGACAGATGTAAGGCATCCTTCGAAAACTGCAATGCTTTTATAATGTCGGTCTTGCCATAAACATCGGACAGCTCAAACAAAAGTCTTATTTTGGCCGTATCTTCTCTGGCATTCTGCAACCTGATCCGGAGACTGTCAATTTTAACCTGGTCCTGTGCAAACAATGCCTGCATGCAAAAAAAAGCAATAAACAGTATCAGGAGTTTTTTCATCGGAAAGTTTTGTCAGTAATCAAAAATACAAATTTTAGGCATTCGTCACAAGTAAGATGCAAAGTTAACGTTGTAACGCATATCTCAGCCGGTTTATTGACATAAAATGCGCATGCAGCAGATTTTGCCCTATGGCGAATAGTCAATCCGGAAACTCTACTTCAAAACCTGCTTTACCGTAATCAGCCGGCTGGTTAATATTTGCCAGTATCCGGGTATCCTGAATATCAACCTTTAACAATGTATATCCGTGTAAAAAAGCATCAATACGATTTGTAAAATCTGTTTCAGCAATTATTGCCCTGATAACCGGAGGGCCAACAAGTACCGGGTGCCCGCTTTTTTCGCCAAAGCAGGGTTTAACAACATCAGCCTTTTCGCTGCAGCGTATCATTTTATCCAGGGTTTCCCTGGTTACAAAAGGGTTGTCAATATTCTGGAAAAAACAGGAATGCCCCGGTGAAACAACCTTTAGCCCGGTTTGCAAAGAGTAAAATCGGCCCCGAGCGGGCTTGTTATTTACAACCAACTTTACTTGGTGTGGTAAGGGCATTCCGGTTTGCCTGATTATTTTCTCCAGGGCAGCATTTGCAACTACAATTATTTCCTCAATACCGGCCTGGCTGTAAGCAGTGGTTATTTGCTGAAGAAAATTCAGTTCGCCGTTGTATGCCAGCAACGCCTTATGAGTCCCCATACGCCCGGAACTCCCGGCCGAAAGAATAACACACGATGTTTGCTTATATAAATCCCTTTGCATGGCAATAATTTGCTACTTTTACGAGAGATAAAATTAACCATTTTTATTTGCCTGATGACGCATTCCAAAGCCTTTTCAACTGTAACTGCCAAAGAACTTTACGCGCTGATTGATGCTGAATACAGTTCCCGTAATGAAATTTTTGGTATCCCCGAAGCCTTATTTTTTAAACCGGCAGCAAACGAAGGGTTAAAAATGGAAATTTTCGGGCAACAGCTCGAAACACCCATCGGCGTAGCTGCCGGACCTCATACGCAAATGGCCCAGAATATTATTTCGGCCTGGTTGTGCGGCGCCCGCTATATTGAGCTCAAGACCATTCAAACCCTTGACGAACTGGAGATATCAAAACCTTGCATCGATATGCAGGACGAGGGTTATAACTGCGAATGGTCGCAGGAATTACGCATCGGGGAGTCGTTTAACGAATACCTGAAAGCCTGGGTCATCATTCATGTGCTGCAACACAAACTTGGTTTAAGCCATCAGCAAGGGCGGGGCTTCATTTTTAACATGAGCATAGGCTATAATTTCGAAGGCATTCAGAACGGAAACGTGCAATGGTTTCTGAATAGCATGGCGGATTGTACCAAAGCTAAACAGGAAATGGTTGACGAACTCATGCCGTTATATCCCGAACTGGCAAATATTGCAATTCCCGATCGCATTTCCGACAACATCACGCTGAGCACCATGCATGGCTGCCCGCCCGACGAAATTGAAAAAATAGGGCATTACCTGTTAAAGGGGAAAAAACTGCATACTCTTATAAAACTCAATCCTACGCTGCTTGGGAAAGAAGAGTTGCGCGATATCTTAAACAACAAGCTGGGGTTTAAAAATACCATACCCGATATTGCCTTTGAACATGATCTGAAATACCCCGATGCGCTTGGCATCATTGGAAGGCTGCTGCAAACAGCTGATGATGAAAACTTGTTTTTTGGCGTTAAGCTTACCAACACCCTCGAAAGTGTTAACCATAAAAACGTGTTCCCGGCCCACGAGCAGATGATGTACATGAGCGGCCGCGCTTTGCACCCGGTAAGCGTAAATGTTGCCCGCAAACTGCAAAATGAGTTTTCAGGGAAACTGAATGTTTCATTCTCGGCCGGTGCCGACTGTTACAACATCCGCAGCCTGGTGAATTGCGGACTGAAACCGGTAACAGTATGTTCCGATATTCTGAAACCGGGTGGATACGGACGGCTGGCACAGTATATTGAGGCACTCTCGCAACCACAGCCGCAATCGGATACCATGCCTCTCGAAAAATTAAACGCTTACGCTGATGAAGTTGTGGCTAACCCTGATTACCAGCGCGACCCGTTTGTAAATAAAAGCATAAAAACCAGCCGTCCGCTAGGCTTTTTTGATTGTATACACGCCCCTTGCGTCGACGAATGCCCCACCAACCAGGATATACCCGAATACCTGTATCATACTTCGCAGGGCGATTTTCAGAAAGCTTTTGATGTGATCATGGCCAAAAACCCGTTTCCCAATGTGCTGGGCGTGGCCTGCGACCACCTGTGCCAGGCAAAATGCACACGCATCAATTATGAGTCAGCATTAAAAATTAAAGAGGTAAAACGATTCGTTGCCGAAAAAGGCTTAGTAGCCGATATCAGCCTGGCTGCTCCACATGGCCGCAAGGTTGCCATCATTGGTGCTGGTCCATCGGGCCTGAGCTGTGCTTACTTTTTACGGATGGGAGGTTTTGAAGTTGAAATTTTCGAAACAAAATCGATTCCCGGGGGCATGGTTTCGGATGCCATCCCTGAGTTCAGGTTAAAAATGGAATCCATACAAAAGGACATTCAACGCATTGAAAAACTAGGCGTAAGCATCAGTTACAACACAAAAGTAGATGGTTCGTTTTTTGCCCGGATGCGTTCAGCGTACGATTTTGTTTACATTGCCGCCGGTGCCCAGCGTTTTAAAACCCTGCAAATGGAGGGTGAAAATGCTGCCGGCGTGCTCAATGCTTTTGAGTTCCTGAATAGTGTAAAAAATCACCGGCCTGTTTCGCTGGGCAAAAATATAATTATCATAGGTGGCGGAAATACCGCCATGGATGTGGCCCGCACTGCAAAACGGCTGGCTCAGCCAGGCAGTACCGTAAAGGTAGTGTATCGCCGCACCCGGGACGAAATGCCTGCCGATGTCGACGAGATAAAAGCATTGGTATCCGAAGGCATTCAATTGCATGAACTGCTGGCGCCGGAACGACTGATCACCGATCAAAACCGCATCACCGGACTGTTGTGCGCCAAAATGCAGCTGGTAACATCTGGTTCGGGCAGCAGGCCTGTGCCGGTTGAAATTGAAGGTGAATTTTCAGAGTTCCCTGTCGATACGCTCATACCGGCACTCGGGCAGGATATTGATATCGATTTTATGACCCCGGCTGAATTACAAACCGCCAAAGGCTCTTACGAAACACAGATTCCCGGTGTTTTCGTAGGCGGCGATGCCCTGCGGGGTGCTGCCACCATAGTTAAAGCCGTGGGCGATGGGCGCAAAGCCGCCATACAGATTGCCGCCAAAGCTGGCATTGTGCTCCCGTCCGAAAAACTCTCGTCGGATAAAAATATGTCGCACAGCGATTTTATCATCCGCAAGTCGAAACGGCAGAAAATGGCAACTGCCATAGCCGGCGATCATCCTGAGTTTACGGCCGAATCGGCCATTCAGGAGGCCTCCCGCTGCCTGCAATGCGGCGACTTGTGCAGTGTTTGCGTTACCGTTTGCCCGAATCGTGCCAACAATTATTATCTCACAGAAGCAGCGGAAGTGCCGGTCTGGAAAATTTCATTTAATGCAGATGCTCCTGCCTTCCGGATCGAAAGCCAGCTGAAAGTACAGCAAAAATACCAGGTGCTTAATGTGGCCGATTTCTGCAACGAATGCGGGAACTGCACCACTTTTTGCCCCACCAAGGGATCGCCTTTCAGCGAAAAACCCCGGATATGCCTTACCGAAAAAAGCTTTCATCATACCGATAACGGCTTCCTTTTTCAGCAGGAGGGCAACACCACCATACTCCTGCACAGGATCGGGGAAGATATTTCAAGGCTCTCGAAAACTGCTGCATCCTACCAGTACAGCAACAGCCGGGTAAAGGTGATTTTCGATGCCGTAGGTTTCAACATCACAAATGTTGAGCCGCTGCAGCCCTCAATACACGAGTTCATACTTTCGGAAGCAGCCGAAATGAAAATACTGCTCGAT
>DGQJ01000179.1:0-165 GCA_002389705.1 Bacteroidales bacterium UBA4417 | reverse complement strand
CTACAGCTCACCACTGGAAGGCGGAGCCGAATATATCGCTGTTTGCCTGCCTGCATTTTCGCCCGATACCGTCAACAGGGATACTGTAGGATAACATTCTGCCAGTGCTTCATTTTTAAGCTTCCCGACGAATAATTGGCCGTCAGTATTGCTGATATTTAAACT
>DGQJ01000180.1:3805-3945 GCA_002389705.1 Bacteroidales bacterium UBA4417 | reverse complement strand
ATGCAGGTCGTTTACAAAAAGCCGCTTTCCCAGCGCCATCTGGTAAGCTTCGTACTTGGGATAGGAAGTTCCGACCATCCCCGAAAGGTTTGTGCCTGATGTAGCAGCTTCATTTTTTAAGCGCATGGCAGCCTCGTGAA
>DGQJ01000180.1:0-3630 GCA_002389705.1 Bacteroidales bacterium UBA4417 | reverse complement strand
ATTTCGACCATGCAGGCGCCGCAAGCGCCCTGGCAGGAGCAGCCGTCTTTTACGGAGGTGATATATTTTTCGAGCCTGAGATATTTAAGTAAGGTAGTATCGGGATTGCCGCCGTATAAGGTAGTTTGTCCGTTTAAATTGAATTGTATCATTAGGCTGTAGGGGTTTAGGCTGTTAGGCTGTAGGGGTTTAGGGGTTTAGGCTGTAGGGGTTTAGTGGTTTAGGCGTTAGGGGTTTAGGATGCTATAGAATAGGTTTTTGGGGTTTTCGAAGGGATCTTACCAGTGATCCAAGTACTTTTTCTGTTTCTGTTAGCTTTGATTCAAGATTATCGGTTTTATTTTCAGAAATATATCCTAATCTAACCGCCAAGCCGTATTGGTAGTGAAGTTCCCTTAAAGAGCCAAAAGCGATTTCCAAAAACCTGAGATATTCGGCATGGCTTTCGCGGGCGCTTCCCTCAACAATGTTTGATGGCACTGATACCGCACACCTCCGCATTTGAGAAGTCAATCCAAACATTTCCTCTTTTGGAAAATTAAGCGAAATACGATAAATATGAATTGCCAACTCATCAGCAAGTTGAAATGCCCTAAGTTTTGTATGATCCCTCATTCCTGTATTATTTTTNNCTAACAGCCTAAACTCCTACAGCCTAACAGCCCAAATCCCTAACATCCTATTCCCCCTTCAGAAACTTTTCAACTGAACATATATCCGGCGTAACCGGCAAAGGGATATCGAAGAGTGGTTGTACGGCGTTCAGATCCTTCAATCCGCTACCGGTAAGCAATACCACGTTGGTTGATGCCTTGGGAATCAGAAACCTGTTTTTAAAATCGAGAAATCCTGCAAAAGCTGCCGCAGATGCCGGCTCGGTAAAAATGCCTGTATTTCGTGCCAGTATTGAAGATGCCGACAGAATGGCATCGTCGCTCACTGTTACAGCCAGCCCATGGTATTTTGATAAATAGGCTGCAGCCATGTTAAAATTCCGGGGAATATCCACCGAGATGCTGTCGGCTAAGGTATCAGAAGGGGTGACCTGAAATTTTTCCTGGTCAAGGTTTGCTACCAGGTTACTGCTCCCGGCTGCCTGAACGGCTACAACTACGGGCATCCTTTCGATGATTCCCAGCTGCATCAGGTCTTCAAATCCTTTGTACACGCCCGAAATAATCACCCCATCGCCAACAGGCACAAAGATGAAATCGGGAATATTCATTTTCAGTTGACCGAAGATTTCGAACGAAACAGTTTTCTTCCCTTCGATGGTAAGCGGGTTATAAGCTGTATTCCGGTTGTACCATCCAAAACGTTTGGTTGCTTCGATGCTCAGGTCGAAGGCTTGGTCGTAGTTACCGGCCACCGGCACCAGCCTGGCCCCGTACATCATAATTTGGGTAAGCTTTGCTTTGGGTGCCGTTGCCGGGACAAAAATAACAGCCTTCTGCCCCTGCGAAGCGCATATGCCGGCCAGCGATGAGCCTGCATTCCCGGTACTAGCAGCAACTATGGTTTCAATACCGTTTTCTCTGGCAAATGCCGAAACCAAAGCTGAAGCCCTGTCCTTAAAGGAAAAGGTGGGATTTTGCGAATCATCCTTCAGGTAGAGTTCAAAATCGTGCGATTTCCCATCCAGGGCGTTTATTTCATAAAGCGGCGTTTGGCCAATTCTCAGGTTGGGGAAGCTGTTTAAATGATCAACAGGCAATAACTGAAGAAACTGCTTATCTGCGAGTTCGTTATAACTCAGCCCACTTAATGCCTTGTAATCGTAAATCACTTTCAGCACGCCAAGCGGAGGTTGATCCGGCAATTGTTTTGAACTGCAAGTGGGGCAGAGGTATATAATTTCTCCGGCAGGAATTTGCCTTCCGCAATCAGAACATTGGTATAAGAATTTGGAAGTCATCTGATTGAATTATGTTCAAGTTGTGAGAAATCGATTGTTGACTTTAGCTGCCGGATAAATGACCCGACCGGAGTTCACAGTGTCAGACACCCGAAAAGGGTGTGCAGACACTGTACTGTTGCCTTTACATCCTTTTCAGCACTCCCGTTTCCTCGTTAAATTCATTTATCATTTCATCCCAGCGCGTAGCCTGTTGAAATTGCTGATCCCATACCTGTCGGTCGTTCCATAGCTGGTTGAGGTCTTCAATTTCTTTTTCCTGCTGTTCAATCCAGGTGAAATATTTCAGGTTATGGATGGCTTTGCGGTCGTAATACGTAAGTTCCTTCAGGTGGTCGGTAGCCTGCCCGAACAGGCATTTTTCCATATCTTTTGCCGCCTGCAAGGCCGAATAAGAGCCTTTTTCAGCTGTAAGCTCTTCAAGCCGCGAGCCATACATCTCGGCTGAATCGGTGGCCAGGGTAAAAATTACGTCGTCGGAAGTCATTTCGAAGTATTTAGCAGTTTTAATGGCCGACAATATATTCCCTACACCCGAAATACCGATCAGTTCGAGTTTGCACAGCATATCGCCTTCAATACCCAGTGATTTCAAATATGCTTTGCCTTCGGGCTCGTTGAAAAGCCTGAAAATCCGCATGCAATCCTCATCATCGATGGCAGTAACCACGTCGGTATTTTTAGCATTATGAACCCAGGGAACATGTTTATCGCCAATGCCTTCGATGCGATGCCCGCCAAAACCGTTGTTGAGCAGGGTAGGGCATTGCATAGCTTCGGAGGCCACAATTTTCATATGCGGAAATTGCTTTTTCAGGTAATCGCCGGCGCCAATGGTTCCTGCCGACCCGGTTGCCGAAACATAGGCAGCCAGTTGTCCGTTGCTGGATTTTACAGCGTTAAAGACTTCTTCGATGGCCGGAGCCGTAACATTATAATGCCAGCAGGGATTACCGAATTCGTCGAACTGGTTGAAAATAACGCAGNNGTGAAGCGTTCCCTGCTCATTTCTTCGGGCAGGATGGCAACGGCCGTAACCCCCATCAGGTGCGAGTCGAAGGCACCGCCGCGACAATAATTGCCGGTTGAGGGCCAGACCGCTTTGTGGTAGGTAGGGTCGAATTCGCCGGTGAGGATTCGAGGGGCAAGGCATCCGTAAGCGGCACCCACTTTATGGGCACCGGTAGGGAAATATTTGCCTGTGAGCAACACAATGCGGGCATGTACGCCGGTAATTTCGGAAGGTATTTCGAGGTAGTTCACCTGCCCATACAACCCGCCTTTTGCAACGGGCTCATTTTTCCAGGTTATCCTGAAAAGGTTTGCCGGGTGTAGATCCCACAGGCCAATGTTTTTGAGCTGGGTCTTGATTTTACCAGGAACCAGTTCCGGGTTGCGCATCTGGGCGAAGGTAGGCAGTACGATACCCTTTTCGCGAAAGCGTTCAATGGCTTTTTGTCGTGCTGCGGGGTTTACGATGTGGTTAATAGTTTTAATCATATGANNCCGCCTTCCAGTGGTGAGCTGTAGCGCACCCATTCATCTTTATAGGTTATGATTGCCTGGCCCTGCGAAACATAAATTTCTTCGGTGCGGGTTTCTACCAGTAAAGTCCCTTTTAAAACGATGGTATATTCGTCGAAGGCCGGCTGTTGCCCGGGTTCTTCCCAGCCCTGCGGGCTTTTCATTTTGGCTATGCTGAGGTCGGTGGTGCC
>DGQJ01000112.1:17965-21876 GCA_002389705.1 Bacteroidales bacterium UBA4417 | reverse complement strand
ATGGCATTGCAGATATCCGGCTGTTCCTTAAACTCCTTGGCAATTTTCATACCCAGGATTGCGTGTGGCAATTCAGCTTCGTTTTCGGCTACTTTTCCAATGTCGTGGAGCAGTCCGGCCCGTTTGGCTTTTTTAACGTTCAGGCCCAGTTCGGCAGCCATGGTAGCGCACAGGTTAGCCACCTCGCGCGAGTGCTGCAGCAGGTTTTGCCCATACGATGAACGGTATTTCATGCGGCCGATCAGCCTTACCAGCTCGGGATGTAGCCCGTGAATACCCAGGTCGATGGTGGTGCGTTTACCGGCTTCAATGATTTCCTGTTCAACCTGCTTTTTAGTTTTAGCAACCACTTCTTCGATGCGGGCAGGATGAATGCGTCCGTCGGTTACCAGTTTATGAAGTGAGAGACGGGCGATTTCGCGGCGTACCGGGTCGAAACCTGAAAGAATAATAGCATCGGGCGAATCGTCGATAATAATTTCGATGCCGGTGAGGGCTTCCAGTGCTCGGATGTTACGGCCTTCGCGGCCAATGATGCGGCCTTTTATTTCTTCACTTTCAATATTAAAAACGGAAACGGTATTCTCAATGGTTTGCTCGGCAGCAGTGCGCTGTATGGTTTCGACAATAATTTTTTTGGCTTCGTTATTGGCTTTCAACTTTGCTTCGTCAATAATTTCGTTGATCGTTGCCATGGCCTGTGTACGGGCCTCGTCTTTCATATTGTCGATCAGCTGGTTTTTGGCTTCTTCGGCTGTAAGCCCCGAAATAATTTCGAGCTGGTCGATGTACTGTTTGTGTGCCTTGTCGATTTCCTGCTGTTTGCGGTTGATCACCTCTTTTTGTTGTTCGAGGTTTGCCTTGGTGTCAGTTAATTCTTTAAGGTGTTTCTGAACTTCCTCGTTCTTTTTCTGAATTTCGTCGTGGCGTTGGTTCAGTTGTTGTTCACGCTGTTTCTGACGGTTTTCGGTTTTTGCGATCAGGTTATTTTTTTCCTGTATCATGTTTTCGTGATCTGTTTTCAGCTGGAGAAATTTCTCCTTGGCCTGGAGCATCTTTTCTTTTTTCAGCATTTCGGCCTTTTCTTCGGCGTCGCGCAGCAAGTAGATGCTCTTTTTCTCGATCGACTTACGTAGTAAAGTTGTCGCCAGTGCCAATCCGGCTGCAAGCCCGACGATAGCGCTGATGATAACTATGAGTGTATTGCCCATTTCGTATTTTGGTTATAAGGGTTAAACATATAACCGGAAGGGACCAAATAGAAAGATAAAAGAAAAACCCGCAATTAGTTCATGCATTTTGGGAAACCCCAAAAGACAAGATTGGGCTGCCTGAAATCGTCGGGCTTCCAACGTCTCCCGGGGGAGATCCTTATACCCGAAAGCATAAGGTAAGGCCTGTCCTGTTATTTCTTCTAGCTTCGCCCGATTGTAAAAATGTTGAGTTTCCAAACGGATTGAACTAACGCGGGTTTTATCATTGTATTTTCAAAGAACGTAAAACATTAATCTTCAAGAACTTTTGTCAATATTTTGTCTAGATCAGTCAGGGTTGGCGATAAACTTCTGGTTACAAATGAAACTTCGCTTTCATTATTAATAGCCGAAGTTGCAAAATGTAAGGCTACCATAGCCAGTAAATCTTGTTTGTCGCTGTACTTGTAATGTCCATAGTGACTAATTTGTGCCTCAATATTTTTAGCGGCTTTACGAACAATTTCCTCCTCATCCCGTGCAATGGTAAGCCTGTAAGGCCTTCCGGCAATGGTAATGGTGATGGGTAATTCGTCGGCCATAGGCTTTATATTGTTTTATTGTTTAAAAGATCAATGCATGTATCAAGTTCCCGCAGTAATTCGTTTATCTTCTTTTTGGCGATGGATGAGTCCTTGCCGGTTGGGATTGATTTTGCGATTGTTAATATTTGTATTTGTTTTTCGAGTTCCTGTATGGTTTTTTTGTATTGGTTTATGGCTCCTTCAGTTTCTATCTGCTTTTGCTGAAGCTTGCCGTATTCTTCTTTAAGTTTTGTATACCTGAGCGCTAATTGCCTGCCTTTGATATCCAGCTCTTTAACCAGATCGCTTAAGTCTTTCATTTAGTTGTTCACGCTTAATGCCCTATGTATTAGGAAGCAAAGATAGCTACTAAAACAGATAATAACAATACCGGGCTGTTTTTATTCTTTTAAATTGTGTGTACTTTTATAATTATCAATTTGTTAAATACAGGCTGATTTGCCTGATTCTCGTTTTGCCAGTCTGGGGTGTATGGTTTTGGGAAGATTGAAAATTATTTCTGCGATTGGCGTCGCCATGAAAATTAATTGACTACTGCATTTTATTTTTCACTTATTTTTGTGTTATGACGGAAGAGTTTCTTCACTATATCTGGCAATACCGGCTCTATAGCCCCAATTTGTTCCTGCAAACCGGCGAACAGGTTGAAGTTGTTAATCCCGGCATCCACAACCGCGACTCGGGTCCCGATTTTTTTAATGCCAGGATCAGGATAGGCGAAACCACCTGGGCCGGGAATATTGAAATTCATGTTCTGTCGTCGGACTGGAGGCGTCACAACCACCAGCAGGATATGAGTTACGACAACGTTATACTGCACGTGGTATGGCGCGACGATGATCCTGTTAAACGCAACAATGGTTCACCCATTCCTACCCTTGAGTTGGATGGACTCTACAACGAGCATGCCTGGAAAAATTATCTTTCGTTTATGGCCTCGAAACGGTGGGTGCCCTGCGAAACCCAGATTAGCCGGATAGATCCTTTTATAAAAAATGCCTGGCTCGACCGGGTGCTTGTTGAACGACTCGAACGTAAAGCATTGCAGGTGGAGCTGATACTTGGGCTCACACAAAACGACTGGGCGCAGACTTTTTACAGGCTGCTGGCCCGAAACATGGGTTTTAAACTGAATAACCAGGCTTTCGAAATGCTGGCGCAATCGCTTCCTTTTCCTTACCTGGCTAAACATGCCAACGATTTATTCCAGGTCGAAGCCATGGTTTTCGGGCAGGCTGGTTTGCTCGAAAAAACATTTGAGGATGATTATCCCCGGCAGTTGAAAAAGGAATACGAATTCCTGAAAAAGAAATTCGATTTAACGCCAATTGATGCGCACCTGTGGCGTTTTATGCGGCTGCATCCGGGCAATTTCCCTACACTGCGGTTGGCGCAATTTGCTTCCATTATCCATCACTCATCGGTAATTATAAGCCAATTATTTTCCTCATCAGATGTAAATACCTACCAGAAACTCTTTGGCGCCCACGCATCGGAATACTGGAACTCGCATTACTCCTTCGATAAACCTTCTTCCACGAAGCGCAAAAGCTTAGGACTTTCATCCATAAACCTGCTCATCATTAACCTGGTAGCGCCAATGCTGGTTGCCTATGGGCGATGGAAAGGGGATGTTACCATGGTTGAAAAAGCGGTTGACCTGCTTATGAAACTCAAACCGGAGAATAATATTTACAGCCGGAAATGGGCCGTTATGGGAGTAACTGCTGAGAATGCCGCAACAACACAGGCATTAATTGAATTGAAAACCCAGTATTGCGAAAAGAAAAAATGCCTGGAATGCAGCATCGGGAATGTATTGCTGAAAGGAGATTTGTGATAAATTACTCTAAATTTCCGAAAAGCCTGCTGCGCTATGATAGCATTTGATAATTTACTTGTAACTTGCGGACAGAATTGTTAAAAATAGATAACCACTAACTACGGACTAACGTATGACTACAAACAACGAAGCCTGGGGATCCAGGGTCGGACTTATTCTTGCAATGGCAGGTAATGCTGTGGGCTTGGGGAATTTTCTTCGTTTCCCGATGCAGGCTGTACAAAATGGAGGAGGTGCTTTTATTATTCCTTACCTGATCTGTTTCCTGCT
>DGQJ01000112.1:17753-17938 GCA_002389705.1 Bacteroidales bacterium UBA4417 | reverse complement strand
TTATCATATACCATGCATTCGGCCATCGGTACCTTTAACAGGCTGAGCCAGCACGGGGTTGCTGACTTTTTTACCAATTACCTCGATATTTCCACCACCACAACCGGTATACCTTACGAAGCGGTTGTATTTTATGTTTTTTGTCTTGCACTCAATGTATGGATACTGAGCAAGGGATTGAGTGG
>DGQJ01000112.1:0-17686 GCA_002389705.1 Bacteroidales bacterium UBA4417 | reverse complement strand
TCACTCCTGAATCCAAAAGTGTGGCTGGCAGCTGCCGGGCAGATATTTTTCACACTTTCGCTCGGGCAGGGATCTGTTCAATGTTATGCATCGTATGTGAAAAAGAAAGATGATATTGTACTCAACTCCATGTCAGCCGGCTGGATGAATGAATTTGTGGAAGTCGTGCTCGGAAGCGCTATCATTATTCCGATAGCAATCGGTTATTTTGGGCTCGATAAGGTAGTGGAACTTACCCAGCTTGGTGGATTAGGGCTGGGTTTTCGCGTTATGCCTTTCCTTTTTGAGCAATGGGGGCCTATTCTTTCGGTACTCGCTGGTGTTTCGTTTTTCGGATTGCTGTTTTTTGCCGGCATTACCAGTTCCCTGGCCATGGGTACGCCCTGCATGTCGTTTCTGATGGACGAATTTAAATGGAGGCGCGGTGCTTCGGCTGCAGCTTTTGGAATTGCGGTACTGGTGCTTGGATTACCTACGGTATTGTTTTTCCAGGAAGGGGTATTCGATGAGTATGATTACTGGGCAGGAACCGTTTCGCTGGTGGTTTTTGCCATGCTCGAAATTATTTTGTTCTCCTGGGTTTTCGGGTTAAAAAAAGGTTGGGCCGAACTCACAGCTGGCGCCGACATCCGTATTCCGAATGTGTATAAATTCATCCTGAAATTTGTTACCCCGCTCATGCTTATTGCAGTATTTTTTGGCTCAGCAATTCGCCCGGTGAACGACGACTGGAGTAAAATCAGTTTCAGCGGATGGGCATTACATAACGAAAGTATTCTCGGTCAAATGCTGCATAATAATGTAGGCCCTAACCACAAATACTTTACTGACGCTTTTTATTCCGAACGTTCAGGCGTTGTAGATTCAGTTTTCAAACTTCGTAACCGGAATTATGTGCGCGTTACCGGTACTGCCGGTACAGTCAAATCATCATCCGTGTTCGAATTTAAAACTAAGAACCAACTGGCTGTTAAAACAGGGGATAAAGTGATGGCCGGAGATGTGTTATTTACCGGTGGTGTGATAAACAAGGTGTTTTTTGTCGACATATCACGTTTTTTACTTACACTGGTTTTCTGTCTGATTGGCTTTACCGTGTATATTGCCTATCGGAAACGTGTACGCGAGAACCGCATTTAAGGTTGTGGTTTTAAATTTGCTCAACCAAAGATTTTCATTTAATTTTAAAACTTAAACGAGGTATATGGGAACACAGGCACTTATATTCATGATTACAGCCGAAGCCATTATTACGGGTCTTACACTTTATTTCTTTATTCGGGTGTTAGTGACTAAAAAGAAAGACGAACCCGATTCGTATTCTGATAACTAGATCATATTCTCTATGGCGACCGCTGATACTCAATTTAAAAAAAGCCTTGGATTTATCGATTCAACCGCGCTGGTTGCCGGATCGATGATCGGTTCGGGTATTTTTATTGTAAGCGCCGATATTGCACGCAATGTGGGTGCCCCGGGCTGGATGCTTATTGTTTGGGTTATTACCGGCCTGATGACCATTTTTGCTGCCCTCAGCTATGGCGAACTTGCATCAATGATGCCCCGGGCCGGCGGGCAATATGTGTATATCCGCGAAGCTTTCAATCCGCTGGCAGGGTTTCTGTATGGCTGGACCTTTTTTACCGTGATACAAACCGGCACCATTGCNNTTGGTTTTCTGAAAATTAACACGGTTCACCTGCTGGCGATCAGCACCATCGTACTTCTTACTTTCAATAACCTGATGGGGATACAAAGCGGCAAATGGGTTCAGAATATTTTTACATTCCTGAAAGTTGCCCTGCTTATCGGCTTTATAATCCTGGGATTGTTCTTTGCGCGGAATGCCGAAGCGGTGGCCGTTAACAAAAGCTATTTCTGGCAACCCGTGGCAATTGATGGAACTGCATTAAGCGGCTGGGCCCTGGTGGCGGCCGTGGGTGTAGCCATGGTTGGATCGTTGTTTTCGTCGGATGCCTGGAACAATATCACCTTTGCAGCCGGCGAAGTTAAAAATGCGAAGCGCAATATCCCACTTAGCCTGGTAACCGGTGTAGCCCTGGTTACGGTTTTGTATATACTGGCTAATTTTGTGTATCTCAATGCTTTGCCGCTGAGGGGATCAGCTGGGGGTGAAAGTGTTTTTGAAAAAGGAATTCAATTTGCCGTGAACGACAGGCTCGGATCTGCCTCTATGTATGGCCTGTTTGGAAACATGGCTGCTATGCTGATGGCCGCCTTCGTGGTGATTTCAACCTTTGGCTGCAACAACGGCTTGATACTTTCGGGTGCACGGGTGTATTATGCCATGGCAAAGGATAATTTGTTTTTTGAGCGTGCCGGAAAGCTCAACAGGTTTGCGGTACCTGCTGCCGGACTTACTGTGCAGGCGGTATGGGCTTCGTTGCTTTGCCTTTCGGGAACGTACTCTAACCTGCTCGATTATGTGGTATTTGCGGTATTGATATTTTATGTACTTACCATTGCCGGCATTTTTGTGCTTCGCCGAAAAATGCCATTTGCCGAAAGACCATATAAAACTTTTGGTTACCCAATTATACCCATTTTGTACATGGCAGCTGCTTCGCTGGTTATGTTTGTTTTGCTTATTTACAAACCCAATTATACCTGGCCCGGACTTATTATCGTATTACTTGGAGTGCCCGTATATTTTGCCTGGCAGAAATGGCGCAGTTAAACTAAATCTATGTATCATAACAGATTATAATTCAATCTGTTATTGTTACCGGGGCTAATTTGAAACAGGCATGTATTTGTTTGCCAGCATTTTTATTTTGGCGGGCAATTGGTTTTGTGATCAGCTTGCGCTCACCCGTACTTCTGGATAAGGCTTGGTGTACTATTTCCGAGGCTACCGGTTTTCTTTGAACTATCCTTTCGAAAATCTGAATATTAAATTTAACATGAACTATTTATGTTAGAGAATATTAAAAATTATTTGAACTTTAACAAGGGCGAACGTAACGGGATACTCGTTGTATTAGCCCTCATCATTTTGGCGGCTGTATTTCCTTATCTGAAGAAATACCCGGCAGTTGATCATAATGAAGATTTCAAACGGTTTGCCGATGATATACTGCAATTTGAGGCAAGCCTGAAAAATGCCAACGACTCGGCCATCGAAGCGCGGTTGCTCGATTTTCAGCAGATGGATCGCTCGGTTGCCGAGAATAAACTGAAGCCTTTTCCTTTCAATCCAAACCAGCTTCCATCCGAACAATGGAGCAAAATGGGATTAAAGGACTGGCAGATTAAAGTGATAAAAAAATATGAAGCAGCCGGCGGGAAATTTTATAAAAAGGAAGATTTCAAACGCATGTTTTGTATTACGCCATCGGAGTACCAGGTACTTGAACCGTATATTTCAATACCGGAGCAAAAGAACGAGTATGCCGAAAAGAAACCTGAGGTGAAGGAAGTTAAAAAACGGGTAATGGTCGATCTGAACACCGCTGATTCAGTTACCCTGCTTTCGCTTTATGGCATCGGGCCTTCGTTTGCAAAGCGGATCGTAAAATACCGTAACCTGCTGGGTGGGTTTTACAACAAATCACAATTGCTTGAGGTGTATGGGTTCGACCAGGACCGGCTCGACAAGATTATGGATTATTGCGAGGCAAGCCCTGCCGGCATAAAGCGGATCAACTTAAATACGGTAAGAACCGATGAACTGAAAAAACACCCTTACCTCGATTATTACACTGCCAAAGCCATTGTCGATCAGCGGATTATTCTCCGTAAATACACTTCTGTGAACCAGCTGAAGGACATTCCGCTGATTCACGAGGAATTATTCAACAAAATTAAATACTACTTCACAACCGAATAATAATGCTAAACTCCAAGCGCTTAATAAAAGTAATAAGCTTATGCCTGATGATTGCAGTAATGTCATTCAGTCGTCCGGCGACAGCCATAGCCCAGGACGATGTACAGGTACTTATCGGGAAAATACAGAATTCAACCGGCCGTGCAAAAGCTGATTTATTGAACCAGGTTTCGGTAACATATCGCAATACCGACCGGTTAAAATCGCTCGAATATGCCCGGCTGGCCTATAAGGCCTCCTCCGGATTAAAGTATACAGCCGGCCAGGCCCTGGCGCTTAAAAACCAGGGTATATGCTGGTTTTTTATCGGGAATAACGATTCGGCAACATATTGTTATAAGGAAGCCCTGGCCGGATTTACGCGCATCCGCGATATGAAAGGAATATCAGCCTGTTACAACAACCTGGGGCTTATTGCCCAGGAAACCGGTAAATACCCCGAAGCACTGAGGTTTTACGAGCGTTCGGCCGAAATGGACCGTAAACTCGGCGACGAAATTGGTGTGGCACAAACCACCCAGAATATGGCTGATATTTATATTTACCGCGGCGAATACCAAAAAGCGCTGGCACTCACTAATGCATGTTTAAAGATTTATACTGATCAAGCGGATAAATCAGGGATTATGGGCAGCCTGCTAAACCGTGCTGCGATATACGATTACCTGGCGCTTTACCAGGAGTCGCTGCGCGATTACCAGCATGCGCTCCGGCTGTCGCGCGAAATCAATGATAAATATACCGAAATCAGGTTAAACAGTAACCTGGGCGTGATGTACTGGCATTGGCAGAAGCCTGACATTGCCATGCAATACCTTACTACCGCCCTCGAAATGAGCGACGAAAACGACGATGCCTACAATATTGATAACACGCTTAAAACCATGGCCGAAATTTATACTTCACGCAAAGAATATGCCCGTGCCAATGATATTTACCAGAAGATACTGAACCGGAATGTGAAGCTGGATAACAAGCGCCAGGTTGCCGTTATTATGACTGCAATCGGGAGGAACCTGATCGAACTGAACGAGGTTGACAAAGCGCTGGGCTACCTGAATAAAAGCCTCGAAATTACCACCGGGCTGAATACGCCTTACGAAAAACTCGAAAATTATCGCAACCTGGTGATCGTTAATGCCATACTTCATAATTTCAAGATTGCCGACAGCCTGCAGGATTTGTTTGCTACTACCCGTGCACAATTGATGGATCGCGATTCGTTACCCGGAACTTCAAAAGTGAATTTTGCTGATAAAGGCAAGAATGACTCACAAATTCCTGCTGCCGCCAAATGGGCTATGTCAATCATATTGCTCACTTTGGTTGTTATTATTTCTGTTGCAGCTTTTCGTGGTAATAAATAAAGGTTAGTTTTTATTGTAGGATAATAATTCCATTTGGGAAAATCGGGCGACAAAACAGCTGCTTTCGGCATGGCTGATTCCCTGACTTCATCAACCAATAATTATTTAACTTAATTTAACGTTAGCATTTAAGCCCTTTTTTAACCCAAGTTTGATGAATGCAATTGGCATTATGGTATGATCCATCTTGCTGAATTATTATATCTTATACATGTAGATTAATTCTATTTGTTTGCATCTGATCCTGCCTGCAAAGATGTAATCCGCATATTTGCTTTCCACCGGGCGGTTGCCAATTCATTACGTCAAAATTATTTTAGAATAATTTTGCAAAGCGAATCTATAGATTTTAGTATCCAATGAATAAAAAGAAGATTGCTGTTGTTTTCGGCACCCGGCCGGATACAATTAAAATGGCTCCCATCATTCTCGAGCTCAAGAAATATCCTGAAAATTTCGAAGTCCTTCCCATCGCAACTGCTCAACATCGCCAGATGCTCGACCAGGTGCTTGATGTGTTTAAAATTAAATCGGCCTACGATCTGGATATTATGGCGCCCAAACAAACATTGGCCAGCCTTACCGCAAAGATTATAACAGGTCTTGATGAAATTTTCAGCACCGAAAAGCCGGATATGGTCCTGGTTCAGGGCGATACGTCCACCACTTGCATTGGCAGCCTGGCGGCTTTTTATCATCAGATCCCGGTTGGTCATATCGAGGCTGGTTTGCGTACCAACGACAAAGCCAACCCTTTCCCCGAGGAAATAAACCGAAGGATAACGGGTTGCATAACCGACCTGCATTTTGCCCCAACGGCCACAGCTAAAGCTGCTTTGCTGAAAGAAAATATTGATCCGTCAACCATTTTTGTAACCGGAAATACAGTTGTCGATGCCCTCGAGTATACGGTCCGCGGGTATTACAGCTTCAACGTGCCTGTTCTTGATACACTGGTTCAAAATGGCAACCCTATTGTGCTCGTAACCATGCATCGCCGCGAAAACTGGGGCTCGCCGATGGAAGGTGCCTGCAAGGCCATCAGGCGACTCGCCTTGCGCTATCCGGGCATTGAGTTTCTTTTCCCGGTACATATGAACCCCATTGTGCGCGAAGTGGTATATCCCATTTTACAGGATATTTCTAACATACACCTGATTGAACCGCTCGATTACCTTGATTTTGTGAATATAATGGCCAAATCGCACCTCATTTTTACCGACTCGGGCGGAGTGCAGGAAGAGGGCCCTCATTTTGGGATACCCATCCTTGTATTACGTTCAGTGACCGAACGACCCGATGCGGTCGATTTCGGAACTGTAAAATTGGTTGGCCTTTCAGAAGAAAACATCTATAATACGGCTGTTCAGCTGATTGATAACCCGGATGAATATAATAAAATGGCCAATGCTATCAATCCTTACGGCGATGGTTTGTCGGCTGACCGTACCATCCGTATCATCAAAAATTATTTCGGATTTACCAACCAGGTGGTCGAAGAATTTATGCCGCACCGTTGAGTTAACGCATCCTAATTAAAAATCACGGATAATAAGAATGAAAAAAGGCATCTTAATTTTTATTGTACTGGTAAGTTCGGTTGTTGCCGGATTTGCAGCTGACTACCCGCTGAAAAAAGTACTCATTGTTGTTGAAGGCAAATACGACATGAACAGCAAGGCTACCGGCCAGGGGAGGGAAATCGCCCAGTTGATGGGGCATTTCAACACCGCGGTTACTTTGATGGGATCAGCTGAGTATAGAACCCGCGATATTGAGAAATACGACTACCTTTTTTATGTCGGATTTTCGGCCAATAACCAGCCGCCTGCAGCCCTGTGCCACGATGTGATGGTAACCAACAAGACGGTTACCTGGATAAACAGCGGATTTTCAGAATTCTGCCGGCATGAGGATGTGCTGAAAAAGTTTGGTTTTACCGTATCTGATTTCGACAAAACGAGCGTATTCGACATGGTGAAAACAAAGGCGTTTACCTTTACCAAAGGCTCGCCGGGTATTTATAAAATCATCATAAAAGATAAAAAGTCAGTACAGGTTTGGGGTACTGCATTTTCGAGCAAAACGAAAGCCGAAACGCCCTACATGGTAAAATCAGCAAACCTGGTATACGTTCCGGATTTGCCAACAATAGGAGCCGAAGTAAATGACCGTTACCTTCTTTTTGCCGATAAGTTACACGACATTTTAAACGAAAACCATGCTGAATCGCACCAGGCTATGATTCGGATTGAAGACGTAACACCACTCAACGATCCTGACAAACTTCGCGAGGTTGCCGATATTCTTTCCGAACGCGGAATTCCTTTCCTGGTGGGGGTTGTCCCAATTTACGTTAACCCGCAGGAAGGTAAGCGTGTAACCCTGTCGGATCGGCCTGAACTGGTTGATGCGCTGAAATATATGGTTCAGAATGGAGGGGCTATTGTGATGCATGGAACCACGCACCAATACAAAGGCATTTCGACCGACGACGGCGAGTTTTGGGATGCCAACAATGCCAAACCCATTCCCAACGAGAATGCTGAAGACTTCAGGAAAAAAATTGAGATGGGAATTGATGAATTCGTGAAAAACGGGCTTCATCCTGTAGCCTGGGAAACACCGCACTACATGGCTTCCCAGACTTTCCTACAGGTAATTTCTAAATTTTTCAGCACCGTAGTTGAACAACGTATGGTAATTAACGATTTCGATTATGGTCAGTATTTTCCATACATTATCAACAAAGACCTGTACGGACAGAAAATATATCCTGAAAATCTTGGTTACATCCCGCTGAAGCAAAATATTGAGGACTCAAAAGCAATTGTGCAGAAAGTAATATCAAGCACTACCGGTATTTTACAGGTACGCGACGGGGTTGCCTGCGGTTTTTTCCACCCCTTCCTCGATTTGGAAATGCTTAAAACGTTGGTTGATGGAATATCAGCAAAGGGATTCACTTTTATTAACCTTAAGGAACAAACCAACTGGGTTAAAGCCCGCGACAAAGTGATTCTGAACGGTCCGCAAATGTTAAATTTCGAGCTCGACAACTCCTACCTTCACGAGCAATATTACAACCAGGATAACAAACTTACTGCGAATATATTTTCGGAAAAACAGATTAAGGGTGTAGTAACCAGGAAAATAAACCTGAAGGCAGGTGAAACCTATGTAGCCGAAGCTGTGGAGTACAAAATAAAGGAACCGGGCCTGAAGGATAAAATTCTGTCGCGCTTCAATAAAAGCTACCGCTCTTTATGGGGCAAAAACGAGTGGCAGCAGGCCCGTGTTAAAATACTTTGGAATCCATCCGCCAAAGGTGCTGCCTATTTCGACCAGTCGTCATTTGTTTCTGTTTTCAAAAGTATCAATATACCGGTGGATACACTTTTTGTTGGCGAAAACCTCGATTTGAGCAACTGTAACCTGCTGGTTGTCCCTTTTTCGTCTGCCGATGTGCTCTCCGGCAATAGCTTTAATGCCATTACAAAATATGTTGAAGAGGGTGGAAACCTGGTTACGGATAGACGAAATAAGCTGATAGAACGACTTGGCTTTACATTTACCAACAGCCAGGTGAAACTTCATTTTATAAGGGATAAATATTACCCCGAGGAGTCCATTTCGTGGAAAAACAGCCAGCTGGCCAACAAATTCAATTACAATGCCGATGATGAGATTTTCTGTTCGGATGCTTCAACCGAATTGCCGGTAGCGTTGGGGCGTAATATTAAGGAAGGCAAAGTGATATATTTTAACACACCTTTCGACCCGCTTACTCCTTTCGGATATTCGTATTACCCGTTTGCCATGGAATATATAAACAGGTTTATGGGCCTACAACCGGTTATAAAGCGCGAAAATCTCGACATGTACTTTGATCCGGGGTTTCGTAAAAATACCAGCGAGGAAGAACTTGTAAAACGATGGGTAAAGCAGGGGATACGGATTATTCACGTAGCCGGCTGGCACCAGTATCCCAAATATACTTACGATTACGCGCATCTGATAAAACTGGCACATGCCAACGGAATACTTGTTTATGCCTGGATTGAGCCACCCCAGGTTAGCCAGAAATTCTGGAACGATCATCCCGAATGGCGCGAAAAAAACTATCGGAACCAGGATATTCATAAGGATGAAACCCTGAAAGCTTCGTGGCGTTACCCTGTGGCTCTGACTGACAAACACTGTTTTAAAGCCGCCACTGATGTTTACCTCGACCTGCTTCGGAAAAATGATTTTGATGGTGTAAATATTGCCGAAATGAATTTCGAGGCAGGTAAAGGTTTTAATGATCCTGAAGTGTTTACCCCTATGCATCCATCTGCCATCAGGGAATTTCATAACAGGTATGGTTATAACCTGAAGGATATTTTTAATCCGGGTTCGTTTAGCTACTGGAAAAATAACCCGAAAGTAAAAGCAGATGTAACCCGCTATCGGACCGATAAAGTGGTCGAATTTCACGAAGCCCTGTTAGGGGAACTGAAGAAATTTGCCGTTACCCGGCCCGGTTTCAATGTTATTGTTACCTTTTACGATACCTATTTTTCGCCCGAACTTACCGAATATCATGGGGTAAGCTCTGACCGGATGATTGAACTGCAGAAAAAATACAATTTTATGCTGCAGCCGGAAGATCCGCAGAACAAATGGTCGACAAATCCTAACCGCTATATCGAAATGGGAAAGTATTATTCCCATCGCATGGCTGATTCTACCAAACTAATGCTCGACCTGAACATATTGAATTTCAGGGGAAAAGATGAAATGACACCGTTCCCAACCTTGATGCAAACAGGCCTCGAAAGCTACCAGTTAATTAATGCTGCATCCAAAGGAGCTCCCCGGTTTACAATTTACAGTGAATCGAGTTGCAATCCACAGGATATTAATTTCTTTTCGTATGCCAGTGCCGGGCTGGTGGATTATCACCCAACCGAAAACGGTTTCGAAGGCAGTTCGCCGGTTTCGTTCATGCTTCAGTTGCCCAAGGATATAAAAGCTATCAGCGTTGATGGCGAAAATTTAGTCGGATACCGCGATATGCTTTACCTTATTCCTGCAGGCAATCACACCATAAAAGTTCACCTGAACGAAATACCTGGTTTTTCAACCGATGAGCTTCAGCCCGAACTGCTCTCGTTTAGTGGTAACCTGTTGAGCGTTGACTACGAAATGCGCAAAATAAATTTCGAATACAAAGGAGACGAGCGCACCCTGGCTTCGCTGAACAATAAGCCGACCGCTATACAGATTGACGGTAAGGATTATGCGTTTGAGGCCTTAAGAGGCATTGACTGCTATACCGTGATGTTACCGGCTGGCAGTCATCATGTTGAAATTGTTACCGGCGACCGTTTCAGCTATGGCATCAACCTGGCGAGTCTTTGGTCAATCAGCGCCATTGCGCTTTATGGCCTGGTTGCTGTTATATTGCTGGTAATCATGTTTGTTTCGCTTAAGGTGATACGCAGGCGTTACGAAATGTAATTTTAATTTAACACCCCTTTACCATCCATGTCAATACTCGAAGTTATTTTTCTGTTCTGCGTAATCCTGATCTGGTTTATGATCGGCTACCAGTTTATTTTCAGCATTTATGGGTATATCAATTTCGTGAAATCGATGAAAGAGAAACGCGAGATGGATAAACGCACTTTCGACTTTCCGTCGTGTACCATTTTGATTCCGGCTCATAACGAAGAAGTTGTAATAGGCAATACCATCGAAGCCATGCTTAAGCTTCAATACCCTGCCGACAAGCTTAAAATTATGGTGATTAACGATGGCTCAAAGGATCGTACCAGGGAAATTATCGAAAGCTATGCAGCCACCGACCCGCGTGTTGTTCTGTTCGATGTGCCTAAAGGACAAGGCGGTAAAGGGAAATCACGGGCACTGAACCTGGGCATTAAACAGGCTGATTCAGAAGTTATTGCTATTTACGATGCTGATAATACCCCGGATCCTATGGCTTTGCACTACCTGGTTGCTTCGCTGGTGAGCAATAAGGAACTTGGGGCTGTGATCGGTAAATTCCGTACAGTGAATAAAAACCGGAACCTGCTCACCCGTTTTATTAATATTGAAACCCTGAGCTTCCAGTCGATGCTCCAGGCCGGCCGCTGGCAGTTGCACAACATAGCAACTTTGCCGGGAACCAACTTTGTGATGTGGAAGTGGCTGATCGACGAACTTAATGGTTGGGACGAAGAAGCGCTCACCGAAGATTCGGAACTAAGCATTCGTATTTACGAATTAGGGTATAAAATTAAATTTACACCCTATGCAATCACCTATGAGCAAGAGCCTGAAGAATGGAAAGTATGGATAAAACAACGTGTAAGGTGGGTTCGGGGGAACAATTACGTGCTGGCGAAATTCATGAAAGAAATTCCGAATTTTAAAAATAAGCGGCTGCGCTTCGACCTGCTTTACACCCTGGCATTATACTACGTGTTTTTTGTAGCCATACTGGTTTCGGATATACTTTTCTTCCTCAGTCTTTCGGGGTTGATCAGTATACCTTTGCCTGGTCCTTATTCCGTTGTGTGGGGTGTGGCAATAGTATTGTTTATGTTCGAAATACTGCTGGCGGTTTCTTTCGACCGGGAAGATAACTGGAAGAATCTCGGGTTAATCTTCGTGATGTATTTCACCTATTGCCAGCTCTGGATTTTTGTTATGCTGAAGGCGTTTTACCTCGAAAATATCAAGAAAGCATCCCACGAATGGGATAAAACAGTACGTTTTGAGCTGCAACCCAAAAAAGAAACATCTGCTAACTAATACTGCTTCCGGCGATATCCGGCTACTCAATTTTTATATGATGGGTTCCTGAAGGCAGTTTTAAGGTGAATTCGGAATTAGGCCCGGCATACACCGTGAAGTTTTTCTTTTTCCCATCAATATAAGTTGAAGATGGCGCCCGGTCGAGGATTACATAGCATGAAATATTGTCTTCGGAATAGGTAAACTCAAGATTCTTTTCTGAGCATGAAGCCTCAAGGAGTTCGCCCGAAATACTTTTGATAGTGGCAAAGGCACCGAACCGGCTATCAGGGTTTATTCCGACTACATGAATACCTTTTGGTATGATTATGAAACTGCCTGCCAAAGCGCACCAGGGTTTTCCGTCGAGCAGCAAAGAAATGCCAGGCAAGTCAGTATTAACAAGTATTGTGTTGTTGGCTTTCACTTCCCATTCGCCCGAAGCCAGCATCTTTATTTTGGTATCCCAGGCTAAGGTCTGGCTGATATTTTTCCAGTCGTTGTCATTTATAGCATCTTCCGAATAAAAAACAGGACGGTTTATGTGCAGGGCCATGTTCCAAACTATTTGCCTGATCTCTTCGCCGGTTGGTTTTTCGGCCGGGAAACCGCCATCTCCTTTTTCGTGACTTCCTACCACGTTACAATCGAACAGCAGCGAGTTGGGTTCAGTAACAACTTTGCGATAGAATTTGCCCATCCTGGCATATCTTTCGGGTGTGAGTCCCCAGCAATTCGACGGATCTTCAATCTGCAGGCTTGCACCATATTTTTTGTGCAGCATTAATGTATTTTGTGTATCTTCTGCTATAAAATCGGATAGTTCGGGCGTGAGGCTTACATCCAGTGCAGTGAGCATCAGTTCGAAATCATCTTTCTGTGCTTTAACCTCATTCAGGAAACCCAGGAAGTAACTTTTCAGCTCAGAACACAGTTTCTTTCTGAAAGCAGCATATTTCTTCCATTCGGTATGGTTGGTTTTCCAGAAATACTTGCCGTGCTCATTAAACAATTCGGCCGGATCATACCCCGATTGTTTCTCATACGCTTTTCTCACCTGCAGGTTCATTGGGGTAAAATTTTCGGGAAGATTAGGCCCCACCGGCGAAGGTTCAAAATAAAGTTCTGCAAAATTTACCCCGTCGAAGTCGTGCGACAATAAAAAATCACTCCACTCTTTGAATACCTGCTTCCGGCAGTTGGTATCAGCCAGGTTCATCAGCAACCGCCAGTCAATGGCAGCATCACGGTTAGTTGCTGTCTTTTCGCGCCATTGGGGGTGTTTGTCCCAAAAAGTACGGCTTACCATCGGGGCCTCAAACCAGCAGTATACAAGTATCCCGTTTTCATGGCAGGCACTGATCAGCTTTGCGTAATCAAAATCTTCGTCATAGTACCAACCGCCTGCATGTATCCGTTTAATTTTATTGGCACGCCAGAATTTCGCCAGTTCATCAATGTTTGCAGTATCGCGCATACCTGGATCGAAATACATTTCTACAGCCCGGCGCTCTGCCATGGGTTCAATATTAAAAACTGATTTTAAAGTTTCGGTCAGGAAAGGATACCTCGAATAACCCTTGTCAGTTATGGGATCAAAATATGTTGAATAATACAGATATTTCCCTTTCCCGAATTTGCCGCTAACAGCCAGAGGTTGCTCCGTGGAATCGTTGATGCACCTTATTTGCATGCGCTCAGAATCAAATTTTATTGGCCTGGCCCGGGCTGGTTTTTGCCAGTAGAGTGGGATGGAGGGAAACTGTAAATCGCGGATACGGCTTATTGTAATCGTGGGGTCGCATAAATCAACCTCCAACTCTTGATTTAATGGCGAAACTCCATCAAACAACAGGTTTGATCCCTGTTTAACAGCTTCTCCTATTATTTTGAGTTGCTGCCTCGAAAGCTTATGTGCTGTGGCGGCAGGAACTACAATTAAGTCGTAGCCGCTTATTCCGGATTTAGAGAGTGCATTAAGGGCTATCTCATCAAAAGCAATACCCGAAATATAGATCGATGTTCTTAAAGATTTAATATCGTTGCTTTCGGCAAATGACAGTTGTGTTGAATGCCCAGGCGCTACAAACAGGCATTTTTTTAATGGTTTTAATTGCTGGGCAGTGGCAGGTGATAATTGAATGAATGCCTGTAATAATGCTGCCAGGCAAAACAGGAGTGCTGATTTTTTTGAAACGAAAGTCTTTGGAATTCCGGTGGTTTTTATGAAGAACACAGGCCTGTATTTTTAGAACAAATATCGTGAAAAATGAATTAAAAGCAGCCGCATTTTCTGTTTCAGGAATGAATGCTGAAAATTAACGCAAGGTATACGCTGAGAGGTCTGATGTAAACCTTATTAGCCCAACCGAAGCGTTCAATTTAGTGTTTCACCGATTAACCCGGGCAATACAAAAGCACTTCATGCGATTACACCGAAAAAGTTTGTGTGGTCGGGTTAACTTCTATACTTTTGGTTTCTTCATTTTCTTAAACTCAATCCTTTAAAAACTAATTATGAAACACCGTTTAACTGTTCTGATGATTGCACTTCTGGTGGTTGCATCGTCAGCTGCTTACAGCCAGGCGAAGGAGAAAAAATCCGACTCCACCTATGTTTTTAATGTTGTTAAGCAATTGCCTGCAACCCCTGTGAAGAACCAGTACCGTTCGGGTACCTGCTGGAGCTATTCAGCCATTTCGTTTATTGAATCCGAACTGATGCGTACCATGAAGGATACTTTCGATTTGTCCGAAATGTTCTGCGTGCGTAAATGCTATACCGACAAAGCCGAAAAGTATGTTCGGTATCACGGGAAACACAATTTTGGTGGCGGTGGTGCAGCCCACGATGTTACCTACGTACTTAAAAACTACGGGATGGTTCCCGAAGCAGTGTATACCGGGAATATGCCTGGCGAAGACAAACCCATTCATGGCGAAATGGATGCCGTGTTGGAAGCCAATGTAGAGGCAGTTATCAAAAACCCGAACAAACAGCTAAGTCCTGTGTGGAAACAGGGATTCGATGGACTGGCAGATGCATACCTCGGAAAGGTTCCTGAAAAATTTACTTATAAAGGTAAAGAGTATACCCCGAAATCATTTGCCGCAATGATGGGGCTTAACGCCGACGATTATATCGAGATTTCGTCCTATACCCATCACCCTTTCTATTCAAAATTCATTATTGAAGTGGAAGATAACTGGCTGATGGACGAGGTTTACAATGTTCCTGTTGATGATTTGATTAAAATTCTGGATAACTCCATCGATAAAGGATACACCGTAGTGTGGGGTGCCGATGTAAGTGAAAAAGGATTTTCGTGGCGTAACGGAGTTGCTGTGGTACCCGACAAAAACGCTCCTGAAGTAGCAGGCCTCGAAAGGGCAAAATGGGAAAAAATGACCGATGCCGAAAAAGACAAGATGCTTTCGAAATTCGACAGGCCTATGCCCGAAAAAAAGATAACCCAGGAAATGCGTCAAACCGAATTTGATAATTATCTCACCACCGACGACCACGGTATGCATATCACCGGCATTGCCAAAGATCAGAACGGAACAAAATACTATATCGTTAAAAATTCATGGGGCCTCGAAGGCAGTCCTTACAAAGGATATTTCTATGCATCAGAAGCGTATGTTCGCCTCAAAACCATGGATCTCATGATAAACAAAGCTGCTTTACCGCTGGATATTAAAAAGAAACTTGGACTTTAATATACCCGGTTTTTTTAAGTNNTTAAGTATAACCCTGTCAGGGTTTAGAACCCTGACAGGGTTTGTCTTTTTTATAAAGTCAGGATTGCGTTTTAAAATTCATCAATAATATATTTACCTGGTATATCTACTGCCGGTGTTTTTAAATGATCCTGAATAAAATCTCCTTTACCATTGAACCATCCAATTACTTTTTCCCGTCTGAGCCGGGTTGGTTGAAGCGATAGAACAGAACCATAGGATGTCCATGGATAATCCCTGTAATCGTCCACAAAACCATGATGAACAGGGTTTGTATGGATATAAATAACCAGGTTTTTGAAATAGGCGGCATTGTCGACATGTACCCGGCTGAATGGTCTTTGAAAAAGTGATCCTGTGCGATTTTCCTGTTTGTTGATTGCTTGTGAATAGGCATTAAACAGATCGGAAAAATAGAGGTGAGGTTGTTTTAGCGAAACAGGCTGATCGGTTTGTTTTGCATGTACGGGAACAGGTAAATGTGCAATATTTATCTCTGATTCTTCTTTTATCCGCACCAGCAGGTGAAAATGATTTTTCATAAGAGCCCACGCAAATGTGTCAGCCACCGGGTCAATATATTTTTCGTACTGACGCAGAAAATATCTGTAATTGTCATTGATATAGAACAGGTTACACTTGTTCACACCTCGGTTGTAGATATGGTAATACTTTCCAAACTCAAGCTTAGTCATGGTAATATTTTTTTGATAACCCACCCTAACCCTGTCAGGGTTTAAAACCCTGACAGGGTTAGGGTTAAGGGATCGTTAATACCTGATTTCGTAAAGTTCGTTTTCTTTAGCCTGGTTGTTGAAGCCGCCCAGGCACAGCGAAATAGTTATGCAGTTTCCCATCAGATTGGTGCCTCCGCTATTGTTATAGTTCAGAATATTATATTTTGCTTTTAATCCCCAATACCGGTTCTTTTTATAGAAATGCCTGAATCCCAGTCCAAAATTTGTATTGATAGAGTTAATCGGATGTGTAAGACTTGCTTCCGAATTGTTCTCAATAGTCTTGACCGATTCAAAGCCATCGTACCCGATTCCAAAAAGCAGGTCAAATTCATTTTTCTTAACTTTAAACAATTCCCTTTCAATATCTAATCCCAGGTATCCACCTAAAAAATAATTGGTTGTATCGATATTGCCATCCATATAAATTGCATAATCATTGGCCGATTTCAGGAATTTAAACGCCACGGTGAAGTTGTAAGTCATTTTATGATATTTTACACCCACCTGCATCCCTATCTCAGGATGAACCCCCAACAGTGATGCATTACCGGTCGGAATCCAGGTGCCGGCAAACAAGCCAACGTGGTAGTCGGGTTTCGACAGGCTTTTCTGAGCCAACTGCATATAATACGATTTCAGTGCCGTATTATCGTATAAAGTATTGCTCTTGATTTCTTTCAACGGATCGGTTACAATATTGGCATAAAACTGGCAGAAAAGCAATTCGAGCGGGGTATCAAATTCACCTTTCAGTAGCGAATCAGCTATACTTTGCGTGAAGAAATCATAATCGCCGCGTATCGGGATATAGCCGAAGTACGATTCATAATCCCGGTAAAGTTTATCCGGGTTTGTGCTTTCGATGCGGCGCATATAATTAAGCACATCGTCAACTATCGTAGAGTCGTAAATACTTTCCTCAAAAGCACGATCGCTTATTGCAAGCAATATCCGGGTACGTATAATGGGTTCGCTGGGGCCGCAGGCAGTTTGCCAGTCGTTCAGCACCAGCAGTGCGCTATCGGGATCATGGGCTTTGTAATACCTCATGATGAGTGAAGTTGAATGCCAGGCTATGTAGGCATAATCGCTTTCGTTTTGCTCAGGCGAAGTAACTGTATCGTTCTGACACCAGGCTGAACCTGAATGTAGAAATAGCAAAAAGCATATAATCAGAGTTTGGCGCATACGGTTCCGAA
>DGQJ01000049.1 GCA_002389705.1 Bacteroidales bacterium UBA4417 | reverse complement strand
AAAATCATGGCAATACGCTTTCCGCGCCACAGCCTCATTTCCTTTTCAGGAAGAAGAAGTAAGTCGGTATTTTCGCCATTGGCGGTATGAAAAATGATGGAACCACCGGTTATTTTCCCGGCGGGTTTGGGAACCAGTCCCATGATGGCAAGAGATGTAATAGATTTTCCCGATCCCGATTCGCCTACAATGCCGAGTGTGCTTCCGCGCCGGAGGCTGAAAGAAATCTGGTCAACGGCAAGGTTTTCTTTTCCTTCGTAGCTGAAAGCGATACTGAGTTCGTTCAGGGTGAGAATAGTATTTTCGGACTGC
This sequence comes from Bacteroidales bacterium UBA4417, assembly GCA_002389705.1. Classification (GTDB taxonomy): domain Bacteria; phylum Bacteroidota; class Bacteroidia; order Bacteroidales; family UBA4417; genus UBA4417. The sequence continues at coordinate 5,186 of DGQJ01000049.1, read as the reverse complement.
CCGTTAAGTTCCAAGAGTGGTTTCGATTAGTTGATTTAAATTATTCCTTTAATGGTGGCCAGTTGTATGATCATTTCAGCAATCTGTACATCTGTAAACCGGCTGCGGTTTATTTCGAGATCATAAGCCTGGCTATCGGGTTTTTTGCCCAGTAGCCTGGTAACCAATAGCTCCCGTTCTGCATCCCGTTTGTGAACATATTCAGTCGCGTAGGCTTTGCTATAATCGAGACGCCGGGCTATTTCGGCTATACGCCATTCTTCGGGGGCCACCAGCCTGATATGTACAGATTTTTTGATGTCGCTGCAAATGCTGGCCCCTCCCCTGCCTATGATCACTACTTTGCCGCTGTGCCCAAACTGCCTGATTACATCCTGTACGGTTTTAAGTATTTTCTGGTCGCTTTTAAATGAATGTGTTGAAAGCGCACCTACAATCTGGTCCATGATTCCGCGATCCTTATCATCAACTACGTGCTGCAATGCTGCCGGGTCGAGGTTTAGTTTTTCGGCCGATTCCTGTAATATTTCGCGGCTGATATAACGCCACTGGATTTCGTTTTTAGCGGCTGGTTTTCTTTGGTTCAGTTCCTGGCATATAGTGGAGGCAATGCCCCTGGCGCCACAACCGGTTTGCCTCGATATGGTGATAACCGGCCCGGGTTCTTTTTTCGAAATTTCAGGGATTACTTCACCCGAAAGTCGCCTGTTCATGTAATCGAAAAGCCTGTTTTCCATAACATCCGTTTTTTAATGGTTGAAGTGATGCATGTAATTCATGGTAGGCTAAATGTACACAAAAGAACGCTTTATTTCCGTATTCTCCGCCTCCCCCCTGCTCTTCATTTTCTTATCATTCTCGTTTTTATTCTTCATTTCCCCGTGTCCTGATATTGTCTGTTTCCTGTTCAAACCCCGGTTTTCCAAGCAATGCAAACATATTGTTTTTATAAGCTTCAACTCCGGGCTGGTTAAAAGGATTTATCCCCGACAGGTAACCGCTGAGTCCGCAGGCAAACTCAAAAAAGTAAATCAGTTCACCCAGTGAACGTTCATCCAAAGCCGGAACCAGTATATCGAGGTTTGGAACTTCGCCGTCGGTATGTGCCAGGGTTGTACCCAGGGCGGCCATATCATTAACTTCCTGAAGTGTTTTACCGGCCAGGTAATTCAGGTTGTCGAGGTTCGATTCATCCGTTGGAACCGATAGCAGGTGCTTCGTTTTCTGGATGTGTATTACTGTTTCGAAAAGTATACGCTGCCCTTGCTGTATATACTGTCCCATGGAGTGCAGGTCGCCGGTAAAACTGGCGCCGGCAGGAAACAATCCTTCATATTCCTTTCCTTCGCTTTCGCCGAAAAGTTGTTTCCACCATTCGGTGAAATGATGCAACGATGGTTCGTAATTCACTAATATTTCGACCTGTTTACCCATCCGGTAAAGCAATGCCCGTATGGCTGCATAGCAGGCGGCAGGGTTATCAGCCAGTAATGGAGTTTCGATACATGCCTTACGCATCCCGGCAGCGCCCAGCATCAGTTGCCCGATGTCGTACCCGGCTGCGGCTACAGGTAACAATCCAACATGGGTAAGTACCGAGTATCTGCCTCCCACATCGTCAGGAATTACGTAGGTTTTATATCCCTGTTTTTCGGAAATGTTTTTCAGTGCTCCTTTCGATCCGTCAGTAATTACGATTATACGATCAGAGGCTGCAGCAACACCGTACTTTTTTTCGATATGGTTTTTTAAAATCCTGAAAGCAATGGCAGGTTCAGTGGTTGTGCCCGATTTCGAAATTACCAGCAAGGCATATTCCTTTTTATCGAGCAGGCGCAGCAATTCGGCATGATAATCCTGGCCCAGGTGATTTCCTGCAAAAAGCACCATGGGGTTTTTAAGTCCTGCACTGAAGGCACTGAACGGCGACCCCAGGGCTTCGATAATGGCTCTGGCTCCAAGGTAAGAGCCTCCAATTCCTATAACAACAATGATTTCGGCTTTATCGCGGAGTAGTTTTGCATCCGCCTGTATCCGGCTTAACAGTGCTTCATCTGTATGAAGCGGAAGGTCGAGCCATCCCAGGAACTGGTTTCCTTTCCCGGCTTTTTCAACCAGCAGGCTGTGGGCTATATCTACTTCATCCTGCATCAAATGAATTTCTTCTTCCGAAAGGAATCCCAAAACATATTTATATTGGAATTGAAGATTGATCATTTTTTGGATGCTTTTACAAATACAGCTGGAAGCTTACAGAGTATAAAATTACGAAAAAAAGCCTGCAGTTCATACTATTAATAGTAATTTAACAGTTAGCTCAAGCCCTTGTTTTGATTAGGGTTGCTTATTTCGCGGGGTACAAATAAAAAATGCGACCCTGTAGAGCCGCATTTTTCCCAAACAAACAACAAAACCAGTTATGAAAATTAGCTCCGTACTCAACCGGAGATGTAATAAATAACCTTTTGTTCAATTAACCGGTACAAAGATAGGATGGCATTGTCAAGATGATTGTTAACGAAATTTAAAGAACGTTAAAATATGTTAAGTAGCTGTATTGTTTAGTCCTGGAATTTGGACTGATGATCTGAAGTGAACTGCTAATTTTCAAAATTTGGGTGAAATAAAAAATGCGGCCCGAAAGCCGCATTTTCCCAAACAAACAACAAACCAGTGATGCATTTAATCTTTGTTGCAATCAAAGATTATACAATAACCTTTTGTTCAACTAACCGATACAAAAGTACTGCCGGTTTGTCAAGACAGTTGTTAACGAAAGTAAAAGAACGTTAAATAATGTTAACCAAACACATAAGTAATTGCCAGGCACTATAAATTTGCACTACCTGTTTCCGAAATTTGATTTTTGTGGCTGGTTTGTTTCTGATTACTGTAAAATGAATTACTTAACTATCTGTACCGGGTGAAAAAGCAATTATTGGGATTATTGATTGTTATCATGTCAGTCGCATTGGCTGTGTTTATCGGGATACAGGTATACTGGATCCGTAACTCGATGCAGCTGAGGGAGGCAAATTTCCGCCGTAGTATCGATGATGCCGTGAACAGCGCCTTGCTTAAGCTCGAAACCATTGAATTTTCGCGACGTACAACCACGGGCTCCATCCAACTGCTTGCTCAGGATTCCATACTTCAGCAGTTTAAAATGCAGTCGGAGCAGCTTGCTGATACCCAAGCAGGCGATCGCATTGAGATGATTAAACAACCGGGAGAAGGCATTTCGGCGGGTACAAATAAGCAGCCTAATACTTCGTCGGGTGATGAAACGCTCGATTCAGGAAACCTGCCAACGAGCATCTCGCAAAGTTTTTCGGAAGGCGCGGCCGTTCGCAAGCAAATTATGCTGAATTATGTGATGAACCAGGCCCTTGGCGAAGAAGCAAATAAAAGCATTGAACAGAAAATATCTGTTGGCCTGATTGATACCCTGCTGAAACAGGAGTTTTCGTCGAAAGGAATTAACATCGAATATGAATTTGGCGTATTTAGCCCCGACCGCAATAAAGTAGTGCTCGAAAAAACAGGCAAATACCACGACCAGCTTTTGTTCAAAGGATTTTCGTTTCCCTTGTTTTCGGGAGGCACCATATCCACCCGCGATTTCCTGCTCATTTATTTCCCAAAACAATCGCGTTACAACCTGCAAAGCCTCTGGCTGATGATGCTCGTTTCCATGATACTGGTACTGGTAATCATTGCAGCTTTCAGCTATTCGGTATTCACTATCATCAGGCAACGGAAATTATCAGAACTCAAGAATGACTTTATTAACAATATGACCCACGAGTTCAAGACCCCGATATCTACCATCTCGCTGGCCTGCCAGGCGCTTTCTGATAAAGATATTCCGCATACCAACGAAATGTACGACGATTATATTCATATTATCGGCGACGAGAATCACCGGCTGGGCGAAATGGCTGAAAAAATCCTGCAAACCGCCATTCTTGAAAAAGGGAACCTGCATCTGCGTCCTGAAACTATTGATATGCATAAGCTTATTGCTGATGCGATCCATAAAATTGCCATACAGATCGAGATCCGCGATGGCGTTATCACCGAGTCGTTCAAGGCCGAACATGCCATGATAAAAGCCGATAAGGTCCACCTGTCGAATGTGATCTTTAACCTGCTCGACAATGCCAATAAATATTCGCCCCGCAAGCCGCAAATTATGGTTTCGACGGCTGATGCCGAAAACGGAATCTATATCAGCATTCACGATAATGGGATGGGTATTACCAAAGCAAACCTGAAACGCATTTTCGAAAAGCTATACCGGGTTCCTACCGGCGATGTGCACAATGTGAAAGGCTTCGGGCTGGGACTCAGCTATGTAAAATTTATCGTAGAAAAACACGGCGGGTCTATTTCAGTTGAAAGTGAACCCGGAAAAGGTAGTACATTTACGTTGTTTTTACCTTATGTAATTCCTGATCAGAACACTCCCGAAAACACCAGGGCACTGTTCAGTTTAAAATACCTGAATCAATTATTAACCGGTAATTAATCCGACAATATTTCCCGACATGGAAAACGAAAAAATAAAGATCCTGCTAGCCGAAGACGACCGCAATCTTGGCACCATCCTGCGTACTTATCTCGAAGCCAAAGGTTATTCGCCCAGGCTTTGTGTAAACGGACTCGAAGCACTGGAAGTTTTCAGTAAAGAAGCTTTCGATTTTTGCGTTGTTGATGTGATGATGCCCGTAAAAGACGGATTTACGCTGGCTAAAGATATCCGCAAAGTGGATAACCAGATTCCTATACTCTTTCTTACCGCTAAATCACTCGAAGAAGATAAACTGAAAGGTTTCCAGGCAGGTGGCGATGATTACCTGACCAAGCCTTTCAGCATGGACGAACTGCTTGCGCGTATAGAAGCCATACTGAGGCGTTCGGCTAAAGTTACCGACGGCAAGACCGATAAGGGAATATTTTCGCTGGGGAGTTTTGTTTTCGACTACAACCACCAGAATCTGCATATCAACGGCAACGATCAGAAACTCACCAGCAAAGAAGCTGAGCTATTGAAAATACTTTGTGAGCATGTAAACCAGGTGGTTGAACGAAGTTTCGCGCTGAACCGCATCTGGCAAAACGACAGCTATTTCAATGCCCGCAGCATGGATGTGTATATTGCCAAAATACGCAAGTACCTGAAA